>JAZREC010000245.1:0-7864 GCA_045660605.1 Clostridia bacterium | reverse complement strand
CATGGCAAAACCCCTTTATGAGTACAGGGAGACAACTCCTGTTGCACCGTCTGTTACTATGGAGAGGGTTACCCAATTTCACTCCGACCGTAACATAAGCTATACCGTAATAAAGGCAGACCTTACGGCACCCGATGTTTCTCTGGAGCTTATTAAGTCCAAGGCAGGAGCGGATTATCTTGATACGGTTTTACTAAGTGCAAAGGAAGAAGAAAATACCGTTGCATCGCTCAATGCCGACTTCTTCTCTGTACACAAGGGAGAAAAGGGCTTTTCTCTCGGAATAGAGATAAAGGACGGAACACTGCTTCAGTCACCCATAAATCCCGATACAATGGCTACCGTCTCATATGACGGCAAGGCGGTGGATATGTCATATTTGGACTTTGATATTTCCATTACCGCACCCGACGGAACATATGCACCCGTAAGACACTTAAACAAGCATACGAGCTACTACGGCGATATCCTTATGTACACAAAGGATTTTAATGCAGGTATGTCGCCCGCACCCGGGGGCGAGGTTGCCGAGGTTGTTGTAGAGGACGGAGTTGTAAAGGAATTCAGACGAAATCTTCCGCCCGTTAGGATACCCGAGAACGGCTGTGTGCTGGTCGTATCCGAGGGTGTGAGTATGTTTCTTGCAAATAACTTTGCAGTAGGGGATAAGATAGATATAAGCTATACGCTGTCACCCGATATCTTAAGCAAAAAGACAGCTTTTGGCGGAGGTGCCATGCTTGTAAAGGACGGCAAGGTATGTGAGAGCTTTTCGCATGTTATTTCGGGACTTAATCCCCGCAGTGCAATCGGAACAGATAAAACAGGTACAATTCTCTATCTTGTTGCCGTAGACGGCAGACAGACTATGAGCCGTGGAATGGAGATGAGGGAGCTTGCAGAATTTATGCTGTCTCTCGGATGCTATAACGCAGTAAATCTTGACGGCGGAGGCTCTACAAACATGGTGGCTGTTACTCCGTGGAACAGTACGCTTCACACCGTCAATTCCCCTACAGAAAACAGAAAGGTCATAAATTCTGTCGGCATCAAATATACAGGCGATGATAAAACTCCTGAGGGAATTCTCATGGAGAGCGACAAGGATGTAACCTTTGTCGGCCAGCAGGTTAAGTTAAAGGCAACTGCATATGACAAGAGCAAGAGACCTGTACCACAGAACATCAGCTGGTCTGCAGATGGCGGAAGTGTAAATAATGGCGTGTTTGTTTCAGCTTCGGGAGGTTTGGCAACTGTTACGGCATCGCTTGGCAATTTAACAGCCCAAAAGCAAATTTATGTTGTAGACAAAATTGCGGGAATAGAAACTGATAGCTATGTTTCCATGAAAAAGGGCGAAACAAAGAAGCTTGATATCAATGTATTTGATAAAAACGGATATTATGTAAATGTAACAAACCTCAAAGAATTTGATATAACCTCATCAAATCCTGCCGTAGTATCCATAGATGGCGCAAATCTTAGGGCAGTCGGCTCGGGAACAGCGATAATCACCGTCAAAAAGGACGGGGCAAAAAGCCATGTTTCCGTAGCTGTCGGAGGAGCTTCAAAAGACGAGGTATATGACTTTGAACTTATGGGCGGAACCTACAAGGGTTATCCGTCATATGTCGAGGGTGAATTTAACTTAAGCTCCGATGAAGTATACGGCGGACTTAGGAGCGGAGAGCTCAGCTATGACTTCACCTCGGAAAACGAGGAATCCAAGGGAGCATATTTCTGCTTTGACAGAAGAGATGTTTTGGCTGACACATGCAAGGAAATCTCGCTTATGCTCTATGCACCCGAAAGCTTTGGCCATGAGATGAGAGTTCAGTTTACAGACGGTAACGGCAAGCTTGCCATAGCTAAAGCAAAGGAAGAAATAAAGAGCGGTGAGTGGCAAAGACTTATATTCGAAATTCCCGACAGCTTTGCCCGTCCCCTTACACTCGACAGAGTATATGCACTCTATACTGTCGGAGAAGAGAAGGATTCAGGCAGGGTGTATATTGACGATATCCGATACGAGACTTCGGAGCCTCACAAATTTATACCGGTTCCCGAAAATGTATACACACATTCGGAGCCAAAGGGCACAGCATCTCTTGCCGTATCTGCTGTCTCTAATGAGAAAACACTTCTCTCGCAGTTTGTAAACAGAAGATGCGAGGAAGCAGTATCGGCATACAAGGACCATGTTAAGATTGGCAATATATCGTCCTTTGCAAGCTATGAGAAATCGGATTTTCTCTTTGTAGAGCTTGATGTGTCAAAGGGCGGAGTGAGAGCTACGGATGCAAGTCAATGGAATAAGCTTTCAAACGCAATAGAGCAAACAAATAAAAAGAATATTTTTATTCTTGCAAACAGCACTATATTCGGAAAAGACGAATTTGAAAACAAGGTCATAGCAGACTATCTTGCATCTCTTAATAAAAATGTTGCGGTTATAACGGGCGCAAGCGAAAACACTGTAACCGTAAAAGACGGCGTAAGCTACTACACTCTCGGTAATAAATCGGGTGCTAAGATGGATATGGCATATATGAGAAATTATAATTATCTTGAGTTTTCAGCAGATAACGGGATAATAACACACAAATTTAAGAAATGTTACGAATAAAAAGGGAAGTTAAATCCCTGAAACAAAACAAGGACCTCATCAATTGAGATCCTTGTTTGTTTTAGGGATTATTTTATATTTCGTTCTTATCGATACCTAATTTCTTAAATGTATAATAGAACACAAACAGACACAATAGTGTTGTAATAACCCATGAGACAGGATATACTGCATACACCGTTTTAAGGCTGGGGAATTTTTGGAATACAGTATAAATCCAAAGGATACGGGTACCGCAGGAACCTATTAAAGCGGCAAGCATAGCACCTGTAGAACGGCCGATTCCCCTTAGTGAAATCAAAAGTACGGACATGATTGTACTTAAAAATTGAAGCGAAATAATTGAAACATAACGCTCGCAGCCCATGGCAATAGCAACGGGGTTGTCATCAATAAAAAGTCCCATAAGCTTGGAACGGATTGGTATTGTAATGCCTGTGAAAATTAAGGTCAGTATTGCGGAAAAGATGCACGCTTTTATAATAATGCTTTTAACCCTGCCGTAATTTTTTGCGCTGAAATTTTGTGCTGCAAATGTCATAGTTGCCATTCCGAGTCCGTTTGAAAAGGCTTCCGCGTAGACTTCTATACTTTGGGATGCACCATTGCCGGCAACAGCGGCACTTCCAAAAACGTTAATGGAAGATTGAAGTACAGAACCCGCAAGACCGTATACGGAAGATTGAATACCTGCGGGTACTCCCAGGGCCAGGATTCTTTTTAGCTTACTAGCTGTAATTCGAAGATTTCTAAATACAATTTTACAACAGTTATTCTTTCTGCATAATGTAATAAGAATCAGAGAGGATGACAGACAATTCGACAATACGGTAGAAAGAGCAACGCCGTCAGAATCCATATGGAAGTGTTTTACAAAGATAAAGTTCAAACAAATCTTTACAATACCTCCGGTGATAATAAAGATGGTAGGTTTAATTGTATCGCCTGTTGCCTGAAGAATAGCTTTTCCGTAACTAAGGAGCAACAGAAATGGTGCGCCCGCAAAGTAAATTTTTATGTACTTAACGGAATAGGGAAGGATTTCTGTAGGGGTATCCATCAAAAGCAACAGTGGTGTGGAAAATAAAATTCCCAGCCCGCCAAGAATCAAACCGCCAAGTACTGCGGCACAAATTGCGGTATGCGAGATTTGACCGGCACCTTTATGGTCATTGATACCAAGGGCTTGAGACACGGCCACCATGGTTCCCGAAGAAAGTCCTGTGAACAAAGCCACGATAAGAGTAATCAGGGTTGATGTTGCAGAAACGCCTCCAAGGGCATCAGAGCCTACATATCTTCCCACTATAGCCTTATCAATCGCATTAAAAGAGTACTGCACCATATCTGTGAAAATAATGGGCAGAGCGAAGAGGAACAGCTTTTTAATCATTGGACCCTTGGTTACATCAAGTACCTCTTTATTTTTTTCTTTTTGTTTCAAAAGCACTGAAAATCACCTCGTATTATGTCATATTCACAAAAAGTATAACACGGGTATTGACATTTGCGAATACCCGATTTATAATATGGATGTGAAAATTTTTAAACACCTGAGAGGGTATTATGGATATCAATAAAATCGAAATGTTGCTTCGCGCTGTTGAGCTAGGGTCACTAAGCAAGGCAAGTCAGGAGTTTTTGTATACGCCATCGGCATTTTCTCATATTTTGAGTGCGGTGGAAAAGGAATTAAATACTACACTGATTAAAAGAAGCCATACAGGGATTACACCGCTTGAAGATAAAAAGGAAATTATAGATTTAATGCGTAAAATGCTGGATATATATAAGCAGATTGTTCATCTTTCAATGGATAACCGACTTACTCACAGTATCAGTATATGTACCTATTCGAGTATTTCAAAATCAGCACTTCCTGCGCTATCTAAAAGTCTTCAATCGGAGTATCCTGATTTAAAAATTGACATCATTGTTTCTGATAATCTTAAAAAGCTTTCGGAAAAAGCAGATGTTATCATTGGCGAAAAAATATCATTGGAAAATTATGTGTGGGAAGAACTTATTGTCGATCCATATGTCGTAGTGGTGCCTGCAGACAATGAATTTTATGGAGAGGGCTTTTCCTGTGAAAAGCACTATGATGATACAGTGATTTTAACAATAGACGGGAAGATACGGAATTATATTAAGAAAGAGAAATTTTCCAATGTGATAACAGTAAGGTCTGATGATGACAGCTCGGTCTTAGAAATGGTGAGAGCAGGAATGGGAATTGCGATTCTTCCTCGTCTCTCTGTGGGAGCAATAGATGAAAAGGTCAGGATAATTCCGATTAAACCTCCGCTCACGCGCAAGCTTGGAATTTTATACGAAAATAAGTTTGAAAATAATCCTGTGATTCGTTTCATTGCGAAAGAGATTAAGAAATACAAAACAAGTCAGCTGAAATTTTAAACCGACCCCTAAATCTGACGATTTGGAGGTCGGTTTTTCATGGAAAAATATAGTTGAAGAAGTGTATATGAAAGGAAAAATCGGGTTTATTTTATAAGCTCTATTACTTTGGTAAGCTGTACATCCTCTTCCTGAGTATAAAACTCCAACGGCTTTGTAAGCTTCATTTCTACCTTATGGTCAGGCTCTATGCCCTTGCCGTCAATGCACACATCGTTTGGCGTGTAGTATTTGGCTGTTGTGATTTTGAGTGCATCACCGTCTGAGAGATTGTACATGGTCTGCACAACGCCCTTTCCAAAGGACTTCTCGCCGACAAGGATTGCCCTCTTGTGGTCGCTCAGTGCTCCTGCCAGAACCTCGGAGGCACTTGCGCTTGAGCCGTTGATGAGAACATACATAGGCATATCTATGCATTTATCGTCCGAGTAGTAAACCTCGGGCTGTGTGTTTTTGCCCTTGATTGTAAGTATTGTTCCCTTGGGCAGAAGATAGTCTGCGATGCTGACTACCGTAGTAAGCATACCGCCGGGATTGTTTCTCAGGTCAATAATCAGCGATTTTGCTCCCGATGACACAAGTGAATTCACCGCAAGCTCAAAATCCTTATGGCTTTCCTCAGCAAAGTTTGTAAGACTTACATAGCCGATATTTTTGTCTATCATACGGCTGTCAACCGTCTCAATGGATACTTCTGTTCTTGTAACCTCTGTATCAAAGGTTTCTTCCTGTCTTTTTATTGTAAGAATTACAGTGTCCTTTTTTCCGTAATCTCCGTCACCGCGTATCATGCTTATAGCTTCATTGTAGTTATTGCCGTTTACTTCGGTTCCGTCTACCTTGATGATAATGTCTCCCGACATAATCCCTGCCTTTGCCGCAGGAGCGTTTTTATAGGCATTTATGATTGAGATAAGGTTATCATCATTAAGAGTAACCTCTATTCCTATGCCCTTGTAATTTCCTGTGAGCTGACCCGATAAGCTTTCAAATTCCTCTTTTGTAAAGTATTCGGAATACGGGTCGTCAAGACCTGCTACATATGCCTTGAGTGCTTTTGTTTCCAGCTTTTCTTTGTCGGGGTCTCCCATAAAGCTGTTTCCTATAATCTTTTGTACTTCGCCCAACTTTCCTCCGCTTTCAAAGCCGGGAGTAATAAAGCTTACTATGTTATCCAGTGCATTTCCAAAGCTCGGTACAAAAAGGTGAGCACAGAGATATAGTGCAGAGGTAACAGCAAATGTGAGAAATATTACGAGTAATGTGTTTTTTCTTTGCATATAAGTATAATCCCCTCTTATTATCTAAGGGACTGTAAAAATGTGATTTTTACAGTCCCAATTATATTTGTATTTAACTTTTTGTTATTTAGAACCTATCAGTTAAGATACGACATAGGATTTGTGTGTCTGCCGTTTTGCAGAACCTCAAAGTGAAGATGCGGTCCCCTGGATATACCCGTTGAACCTACTCTTGCAATAACCTGTCCTCTTGTAACCTTCTGTCCCGAAGAAACAAGCAGGGAACTGCAATGTGCATACAGAGTAGTAAGTCCTCCGCCGTGGTCTATAACAACATAGTTGCCGTAACCGCCTGAGTTCCATCCCGATACAAGTACAGTACCGTCTGCCGCTGCAAATATACTTGTACCCATAGATGCACCGATATCAATACCCGAGTGGGTCTTTACCTTGCCTGTAACGGGGTGTGTTCTTGTGCCGTAGGGTGAGGTGATATATGTCGATACACTCGGCCACTTGAATGCACCGCCTGTGTATTTTGTAGTTTGCGAGGATGACTGTGTAAGTCTGCGGATTTCTTCTCTTGCAGCCGCCTCTGCCGCTTCCTGTGCGGCAAGAGCCTTCTCAAAGGATGCGATATCCGCCTTAATGCCGTCTATAAGTCTCTGGCTTTCTGCCTGCTTAGCCTTAAGCTGTGCCATCTGTGCATCAGCATCGTTTTTGAGTACCATGAGGCGGTCATTTTCTTCTTCAAGCTCTTTTTTTAGAGCTTCTACCTCTGCTGCATATGCCTTTAATTCATTAAGTCTGTTATTATCGTACTCTGCAATTTCCTTGACAAGCGATATTCTTGTCAGAAAGTCTGAAAAAGACTGAGCATTTGCAAGTATCTCGAGGTATGATTCAGAGCCTTTTTGAAGAAGAATTCTTGCTCTGTCGCAGTATGAATTATACTGCTTATCACATTCTGCCTGAGCTATTTTGAGTTCCTCGTCTTTTTTTGCAATTTTTGCTTCGGACTCGGAAACATCAGCATTTATTTTGTCCACCTTGGTCTGCATTGATACTACCTCAGCATCAATTATGTTATACTGCTCCAGGGCAGAGCTTTTCTTTTGATTAGCCTGATTTATCTGATTTTTGAGTTCATTCTGCTTTTTTATGGAATTGTCAATTTTCTCCTGTGCTGTCTGTGCTTTTGCGTTAAACATAGGAGCAACAGAGAGAAAGCTTACTGTCAGAAATGCTATAAGTGCAACAATTGACATAATTCTCACAAATGTCTTGTTCTTAAGCATAATATCCTCCTTATTGAAACGGGTTTATACTTTTAGATATTTTCTTATGGAAAAGGCACTTCCGAGTGAACCGATTACTATGCCGAGAGCAGCATAGGAGAGGGCAAAAATCTGCCATATGTCATTAAAGCTTAATAGCTTTATGAACTTGACTATGGAATTATCGCCTGTAACAGCTCCAGCTAGGGCTCCGTAAACCGAATGTGTTATACCAAAGGCAATACAAGCGGATATTATACCTACAAGCATACCCTCAATAATAAACGGCCCGCGGATATAGG
>JAZREC010000244.1:0-8201 GCA_045660605.1 Clostridia bacterium | reverse complement strand
CAAGGCGTCAGCCTTCCTTCGTCCTCCGCATAAAAACTATACTAAATTTTATGCATTTAAGGTCGAAGAGTTTTAAGATAGCCAATTTTGTGTCAAGACAAGTAAAATCTCGCAGGGAATACTTTCGTATTTTCAAGAGATTTTATGCGGTACTTACCAAAATTGTCATCTTAAAACCATGCTGGGTTCGATTCCCGTGTGCACATTATTCAGTATATCTTACTCCGCTCTGTGCGTCGTAATAATATGTGTTTCCTTTGCTGTCTGTTATTTTGTAATACGGAAGAGCAGTCGCGGTTACATGCGCTCCGTCTCCGTAGGGTTTTCCTGCAAGATATCCGTATTTGATATCTGTAATTTCAAATGGTGCATTTGCCATTATCTCTTTGTCGCCCGTCATACTCATGAGTACACTTGTTATATATACTGTGCTTCTCTCTCTGGAACGGGAATGTATACGGCTTCCCATCGGTTCAAACCAGCTACCCTTGAGCCTGAAACCCTTTTGGGTTGGCTCTATACTTATAACGCTGTCAAAAATCTCATAGCCCTTTATATCAAGATATATATATCTGTTTCCGTTTTTGTTAATATACTTCATGTATCTTGAGCTTAGCCCAAGCTCCTCAAGATAATCTGTAACTGCGTTTTTGAGTGCTCTTTCGCCCTTTTTGGAAGCTGTTTCGTCTTTTACATCTATGGTAAATGTATTTCCGTCAACGGTTACAAGGTCTGATTTATTTTCCTGAAACTTTGGCGTATATATGATATTTGAAGTATCAATATTCCTTAGGTTTACAGTATGCTTAGGGACGGTTTCTTCCTTAAGCTCAATTCCGTAATCCGAGAGAATGTCAATTGAAGTCTGTACAGTCTCTCTGCTTACGAAAAACCTTGATGAAATATACCAGTTACATATAAGATATATATTTATTCCCAAAAACAATATTATTAAAAAGCTCTTTACCCTGCCCAAGTTCATAAGCGGTGTCACTCCCTGATAATACGGATTTCGTTTTTGGCGGTTTTTGCCACCCAATACGGATAATATCTGCCGTTATCCGACAGGCTGTATGCGGGATAGAGGTCTGTAATCGTGTCGGACTTGATGCTTCCCTTTGCCATAAGGACATCGAGGGCATCAATTACATTACTGCATGTAACGGTGTCGCGGTTTGAGACATAGCCCTTTACAATCTGCCTGTATGATACAAGCTTTGAACCCGATATTTCTATCTCTATGGCATGATTGATTTTGCCGTGTGCCTCTGTCGGAGCAAGCGAGGTAACAACCTCCATGCCGTCTGCGTAGTAATCTATGGCGAGAGTAAAGCTGTTTGCGCCATCCCCGTATCTGATTGACGAAAGGTTAATGTTCATATTTGTGTCAGAGCATGCGGTATCCCATACATTATTTACAAATTCTATAGAGTCTATAAATGTCTCGTAAAAATCAACGGAATCTCCTATGCTTATTCCTTTTGTGCCGTCGAGCGAACGAAATTCCAGAAGTCCGTCGGGGTACATCTTGATTGTTCCGTAGTTTTCGGCAAATACAATGGAATTATCTGTATTTATGTTCTTTTTGAGGCTGGAGGGATTAAAGCCGAACGACATAAGAAACTCTGTATAAAGCTCTCTGTCTCTTGAAATATTTTCAAAATAGTTAATCTCCCTCATGGTAGAAACTGTCCTCGGCTTGATGGACAGAATAACCTGCGAGTCTATTATAACCTTTTGTTCGCTTTTTTCATCTGCCTTGTCAAAATTAAGCTCAAAGGAGTACGGCGACTCACCCACCGAGCCTTTTGCATACTGAGAAACAAGAGAATCTATCTCACGGCTGTCGGTGCTCATTGTTATGTCCAGAAAGCTATCCGAATTCTTGATAAGAAGATGCGGTTTGCCTGTAATATTATCTCCCGACACAAGTATAAACTCCTTGAGCGTACCCTGTGCAATCGTGCCCAGAGGTGCGTCCATTATCGCAGAAAAGGTTTTTGTATCGTATTCTACAGGATAGGAAAGATATATTGACTTATACTTAAGGGCATCCTTCCACGCCTCGGGTGTGCTTTCGCCGACATCGCCTGCGGCGAGAGCTTCCTTAAGGATTTTCTTGACAGGTCCCGCCATATCGTTGAATTCCGAAGATGTATGTGTATATACCCCTCTGTGTTCTCCGCTGTTGACGATAATCTTTGCGGGATTTGAAACATTCTCCTTGGAAAGATAGTAGCTCTTATGCTCTTTGCCGTCTGTAAAATAACTTGCCAAATTAGAAAAAAAATTATAGCCCTCGGGCCATAATTTTTCACTAAACCAATTGTTGATGGTCAATATTATACTGCTTGCTACCAATAAAACCAATACTGCGGTCTTTATGGTTTCCTTTTTCATGATTATCTCCTTAATGCCCTATAATCGACTGCCAGAGATTTCTGATTGCATCTGTAAGGCTGTTCTTGATATGAGTGATATCAAGCTTTGCTGTCTCTACTGCATCTCCGGACTGTGCAACAACAAGTATGTTGTTTGTACCCTGCTTTAATTCTATATTCTGTGCATAGAGTCCTGCCGCGCCCACAACATTCTCGAGAGCCAATCCCTCTGAGTACATCTTGGTGTATATGTTGTTTGCAGAGTCATAGCTGTAAAGAGTTACTGTAGTGCCGGGAACTGCAACTGCAGAAATAACGCAAACCTTGTTTGCGGTGGAGCTTGCCTGAGCTTCGGGATTCTTGATATCGATAAGAACCTCGGAATTACCCTTGTAATCTGCAGGAAGGGTCTCCGCTGATGCCATGCTGATTATCGGCAGTGTACCTATGACTATGCAGAGGATTACTGCTGTTAAAAATTTGAGTTTCATATAAAATCACACACTTTCTATGTAAATGCCATATTATTCTTAAGTATAGTATACTATATAAATGTTACGAAACCATTACAATGAGCTTAAAACCACATAACATTTACAGGTTTTCGCTAAGTATGGGCAGAGTTATTATGACCTCTGTACCGCATCCTGCCTTGCTTTTGATTTCTATTGTGCCGTCATGTGCCTCAACTATCTCCTTGGCTATGGCAAGACCAAGTCCCGTTCCGCCCATCTCTCTTGAGCGAGCCTTGTCAACTCGGTAAAATCTCTCAAATATATGCTCCAGCTTGTCCTCGGGAATACCTATTCCGTTGTCCGTAACCTTTATTGTAATAGAGCTGTACATATGCATTGTGGTCACTCGTATCATTCCGCCCTGCGGTGTGTACTTGATGGCGTTTGTTATTATATTTATAAGAACCTGTTCTATTCTGTCAGGGCTTCCGATATAAAGCGGAAGAGCATTTGTAGGCTCATATACCAGTGTCTGTTTTTTGTCCTTGCTTGTGATGGAAAGCCTGTCGCAGAGGGAATGTATCATTTTGCTTATGTCAAAGGGCTCTTTCGGCATATCCTTAAGCGAATAATCAAGCCTTGACAAAAGAAGCAAATCCTTGACAAGTCTTGTCATTCTGTCTGCTTCGCCGTTTATTATATTAAGGAAAGAGCGTGTCATGCCCTCGTCGGTGTTGCCGTCCTCGGCAAGCTCCATAAGGGTCTCTGCATAGCTCTTTACCGTAGTAAGCGGTGTTCTCAGCTCATGGGATACATTTGCAACGAATTCTCTTCGTGCATTATCCAGCCTCTTCTGCTCGGTTATATCCTGAATTACGGCAATAATTCCGTCAGAGCCGTCTGTATTCTTAAACGGAGCAAAGTGTACAATAAGCTCGTTTGTGTCTGTTGTTATATTCTGCTCACTATTCTTAAAGTGGGGCAGGAACAAAAGCTTGTCTATCGTTACATCGGTCTTTGAACCAAAGATAGATTCAAAGGTAATACCGCTCTCGTCATCAATCTTAAGAAGCTCCTTTGCGGCGGGATTTATATGCATTACTCCGCCGAGCTTTGTAAAAGCTATAACTCCGTCTGTCATATGCTTGAGTATTGTTTCGGATTTATCCTTTTCGCTTCGGATTTCGTGGAGAGTATCCTTAAGCTCCGATGCCATTCGGTTAAATGTGTTTGTAAGTCTGCCTATCTCGTCGTCGGAGCGGGCTTCTATAATCTCGTCAAAGTCTCCCTCCGAAAGTCTGGACGCCTTATTTGTAAGCGACTGTATGGGAAGTATTATTGTCTTTGACAAAAGCAGGGACAAAAGCACCGACAGAGCAAGTCCTATAAGAAGTGCCTGTATCATTATGGTAAATATTGAGCTCATTACATTGTCTGTCTCTTCCTTGGTGTCGCAGACATATATAATGTATCTTACCTCTCCGCCTGCGGTTACGGGCATGGCAAAATCCATGTATCCCGACCCCGAAAAACTGCTCTTTCCTACATTTCCGCCGATTGCGGTAATTATGTTGGGGGATATCTCGAGTGTTTTGGAAAGCTCAGCATTTGAGGTAAGATTTCCGATAGTTTTGCCCGATTTGCCGTCCAGAAGATAGATGTTGCGGAACGAGTCCACACCTATCTGACCGCTGTATACGCTGATGTTCTTGTATATGCCTTCGGCATCCATACCCGAAGAAGCCAAGGCGTTTAATTCCTTGGAATAATCCTCGCTGAACACAAGCGACATAAGATTATTGAATTCGTTATCGTAGAAGCTGTCGATGCTTTCCGTCATAAATGTACCTATGAGTATAATTATGGATACGGTAAGCAGTACAAACATCATTGCTACCTTGAGACTCAGACTCTTAAACATGAATTATGCTCCAAAATAATATCCCACGCCTCGTTTTGTCATTATATAAGTCGGCATGCTCGGATTGTCTTCAATCTTTTCTCTCAGACGGCGGATTGTAACATCTACCGTTCTTACATCGCCGTAGAACTCATAGTCCCACACCTTGTTAAGCAGATTTTCTCTCGAGAAAATCTTGCCTTTTTTTGTTGCAAGAAACTTAAGAAGCTCAAATTCGCGGAATGTAAGCTCTATAACCTCTCCGCGTTTGCGTACCTCATATTTTTCCACATCAATGGAGAGCTCGCCAAATTCCATAATCTCTCCGCCCTGTTCATCCTTGGCAGAAAACTGGGTTCTTCTGAGGTTTGCCTTAACTCTTGCCATAAGCTCTCTCAGCGAGAACGGCTTTGTCATATAGTCATCTGCTCCAAGCTCAAGACCGAGGATTTTGTCAACCTCTTCTTCTCTTGCGGTAAGCATTATTATAGGTACAGAGGAGGTTTCGCGGATTTTTTTGCACACAGAAAAGCCGTCCTGACCCGGAAGCATTACATCCAGAAGTATGAGGTCGGGCTGTTCCGAAATTGCCTTGTTAACAGCTTCTATGCCGTCGTAGGCTTCTATAACACGGTAACCGCTTTTTACAAGGTTTACCTTAAGTATTTCCACAATCGGTTTTTCGTCGTCTACAACCAATATAAGATTACTCAAAATTATCACTCCTATAATTATACTTATTTTTATGATAACATAGCCTCCCCCAAAAGTCAACTGTCAAAAACGACACCATTTGTTGACATAATATTTGAAAAAATATTAAAAAACTCTTTACATTTTGTAACAAAGTGTGTTATAATCAATTTTGCTTTGAAAAAATTATTGCCTTATCGGAGGTTTGATTATGGATAAAAAGATAGGCTTTATAGGTGTCGGAAATATGGGAAGTTCCATACTTTGCGGAATAATCAACAACAATATTGCAAAGTCACAGGAGATATATGTACACTCTCTTGAGATTTCGGAGAGGGTTAAGAATTTTGACATAAATGTAACAAATTTGCAAAATCTTATTAAGAATTCGGATTACATAATATTGTGTATCAAGCCTCAGGGGTTTGAGGAGCTTCTTAATAACATTAAGATGCACGATGGTTATGACACCAAGGTATACATATCAATTGCCGCAGGTGTTACCATTGATTATATCAAGAGTATTCTCGGCGATGTCAAGGTAATCCGCACAATGCCCAATCTCGCTCTTACTGTCGGCGAGGGCATGACGGTTATATCGGGAGACGGAAAAGTGAGCGAAGAAGAGCTTGATTTCGCAGAGAAGATTTTCTCTGGTGCGGGAAAAACTCTCAGGGTTAATGAAAAGCTTATCAATTCCTGTACTGCAGTAAGCGGAAGCGGACCCGCATATGCCTTTATGTTCATCGAGGCACTCGCTGACGGTGCGGTAAGAGAGGGATTATCCCGAAGCGATGCGTATCTTCTTGCTTCGCAGACCCTTTTGGGAAGTGCTCTTATGCAGATTTCTACAGGTCTTTGCCCCGCACAGCTCAAGGATATGGTTTGCTCGCCAGGAGGCACTACAATAGATGCCGTGCACAGCCTGGAAAATGACGGCTTCAGGGCTTGTGTAATGAATGCGGTTGATGCGTGTGCACGCAAGGCTGAGAAAATGACAAAATAAAAGAATAATTTTCCCTGCTTTTTCATACTATTAAATGAACTATGCGAAAAAGGGGGACAATTATTGAAAAACAAATTAAAAAAGAATGAAACACCTAAGTTTTTTCTGTTATGCCTTTCTGTTTTGGGAATATGTATTTTTGCAGGGCTTGTAATTTCTTTTCGCGTGGAGGAGGGCATACTCGGGCTCGGCTCGGATTTTTCCGAGGGGATTTCGTTTGAAAACGCTCAGTTTTCAAAAAGCTTCCGAAAGGCAGCTCTTACAGACTTTGGGTTCTGCATGGCTGTTTTTCTCTTCGGTGCGGGATTTCCCGTGTCGTTTCTTCCGGGAGGATATATTCTTATAAAGGGGTTTCTTATGGGATGCGCCGCAGGTCTTACTGCAAGATACTGCATTATGAATCAAGCTCTCGGAATATTATTTGCAATATTTATATCAAATGTTCTGATTTTGCCGTTATACATACTTTTGTTTTTGATTTCATTAAGGTTTTCCTATCGTGTGTGTTCTTATTCTCCGAGGGACAAGGCATCTGAGTATGCGCTGTTCGGACTTAGAGTTGCGGCATTTTTTGCACTTATGTGCGTAGCTGAGGCTGTGCAGATAGGAGCAGGAATTTTAGTTTTGAAGTGAGGTATCTTTTGATGAATACACTTATGTGTGAATTTGTAGATTATCTGGAAAATGATAAGAAGGTTGCTCCAAACACCCTTCAGTCCTATTCAAGAGACATCAGGCAGTTTTCGGATTATATAGAGGCAAGGGACATTGATGTTACCAAAGCCGATTCAAAGGACATAGAGGGTTATATTACCTATATGCAGATTGGCGGTAAGGCGGCATCTTCTGTTTCGAGGTCGCTCGCATCGGTGAGGGCGCTTTACGGATATCTTCACCTGAGGGGCAAGGTTGTATCCGACCCGACATACAGGCTGAAAACACCCAGGACAGAGAGAAAGCTTCCGGGAATACTTTCAACAAAAGAAGTCAGTACACTCTTAAGATGCCCCGACATGTCCACCCCCAAGGGCGTGAGAGACAGAGCAATGCTTGAGCTTTTGTATGCTACGGGTATCAAGGTGTCCGAGCTTATATCTCTTAATAAGAATGACCCCGATTTGGATTTCGGTTACATAAAATGCGTCGGTGAAAACGATGTGCGGATAGTACCGCTGGGCAAGACTGCAATAAGAGCACTCAGAGAATACTTAAGCGGTGCAAGGCACACAATGGTTGCAACGCCTGACGAAAAGGCACTTTTTGTAAACTGCAACGGAATGAGAATGACCCGTCAGGGCTTCTGGAAGCTCATCAAGAGCTACGCCCACGAGGCAGGTATCGAAAAGGATATCACACCTCACACTCTTAGACATTCCTTTGCGGCGCATCTGCTCGAAAACGGAGCTGACCTCGCTTCCATTCAGGAGATGCTTGGGCATAAGGATATTGTGTCCACTCAGGTGTATACAAAGCTTATGAAAAACCGCATCAGAGAGGTGTACAACAGGGCGCATCCGAGAGCGTAGAAAATAATTTTGGAAAATACGGTCGGCTTTGACCCCTATACATTCCCCTCTCCGCTGTGAAAAACAGACGGAAAAACAAAAAAATCCCCTTGAAATTTTGACCGCATCTGCGGAGGGCACGCAAAGCGTGCCAAGTCCTCGATTGCGGAATTTCTTCGGGGATTTTTTTATTTTTCTTATTCGCCAGTTTTTCAAGGCGTTCCATGGGAATGTATAGGGGTCAATATTTACTGCATCAGC
>JAZREC010000243.1:0-9502 GCA_045660605.1 Clostridia bacterium | reverse complement strand
GCCTACAGCCAAGACAATCGACAGCCTGCTCAAGATTTCTTTACCTGCAGGTGTAGAAATCGAAATTAAGCAGATGTAATGAGCTTGATTTTGAAGCTTGCCGTTTAAGGCGGGCGAAAGGGAGTTGCTGCCCTTTACATGTCAGCAACAGGTCATGTTGAAGCACCTTAGCTTCAACCAATAACCATAATAGGAGGAAAGCTAAAATGCAGAAAGCGATTTTAGGAAAGAAAATCGGAATGACTCAGATTTTTACAGAAGACGGTCTCGTAATTCCTGTTACAGTTATCGAGGCAGGCCCTGTTACAGTCGTTCAGAAAAAGACAGTTGAAAACGATGGCTACAATGCCATTCAGGTAGGCTATGTTGATGCAAAGGATAAGGCACTCAACAAGCCGCAGAAGGGTCACCTTGCCAAGGCTAATGTATCAGGCAAGAGAGTACTCAAGGAGTTCAGACTCTCAGACGACTCCGCATACAATGTAGGAGACGAAATCAAGGTTGACATCTTCCAGGAAGGCGACAAGATTGATGTAACAGGTATCAGCAAGGGTCACGGCTATGCAGGTACTGTAAAGAGATGGGGCACACACAGAGGTCCTATGACTCACGGTTCCGGTTATCACAGAGGCGTTGGTTCCATGGGCGCATGCTCAACACCTTCAAGAGTTATGAAGAACAAGAGACTTCCGGGTCACATGGGTGTTGAACAGGTTACAGTTCAGAATTTAGATGTAGTTAAGGTAGATGCAGAAAAGAACATCATCCTCATAAAGGGTGCAGTTCCCGGTCCTAAGGGCGGAGTTGTAACTATCAAAAACTCAGTTAAAGCGTAATTTGACGTAGGAAAGGAGGACTAACAATGCCTAAAGTAGCTTTATATAATATGGAAGGAAGCCAGATCGGCGATATCGAGCTTAACGAAAGCGTGTTCGGTTGCAAGGTTAACGAAACTGCAATCCACACAGTAGTTAAGAACTATCTGGCTAATCAGAGACAGGGCACACAGAGCACAAAGACCCGTTCTGAGGTTCGCGGCGGCGGAATTAAGCCTTGGAGACAGAAGGGTACAGGTCGTGCAAGACAGGGTAGCATAAGAGCTACACAGTGGATCAAGGGCGGTATCGCATTAGGTCCTAAGCCCAGAGATTACAGATATTCTGTAAACAAGAAGCTCAAAGCTATTGCTATTAAGTCTGCTCTGAGCGCAAAGGTTAACGAAGGTGCATTTATCGTAGTAGACGATATCAGCCTCAGCGAAATCAAGACAAAGAATGTTGTTAAGATGCTCGACGCACTCAAGGTTGAGTCCAAGGCACTCATCGTTACAAACGAAAAGAACGACAATGTTGTTAGATCAGCAAAGAATATACAGGGTGTAGCTACCACATTTATGGGAAGCCTCAATGTATATGATGTATTAAAATATGATGTAATGGTTATTACAAAAGATGCTGTATCCAAAATTGAGGAGGTGTATGCATAATGAATAAGTACGATATCATTATAAAACCCATCATTTCTGAAAAGAGTATGGATCAGTCCGCAGACAAGAAATACACCTTTAAGGTTGCTCTTGATGCAAACAAGATTGAGATTAAGAAAGCTGTAGAAGAAATCTTCGGTGTAAAGGTAGAAAAGGTTACTACCCAGAGAGTTCTCGGCAAGGTTAAGAGAATGGGTGCTACATCGGGTAAGAGAGCAGACTGGAAGAAAGCAGTTGTTAAGCTCACAGCCGACAGCAAGACCATTGAGTTCTTTGACGGAATGGCATAATCCAAAACTATTAGAATTAAGGAGTGAAAAGGAATGGCAATAAAAAAATATAATCCTACATCTCCCGCACGCAGATTTATGACTGTTTCAACCTTTGAAGAGCTTTCTAAGGTTGCTCCGGAAAAGTCATTGCTCGAACCTAAGAAAAGCAATGCCGGAAGAAATTCATACGGTAGAATAACAGTTCGTCACAGAGGCGGCGGAAACAGAAACAAATACAGAATTATAGATTTCAAGAGAAACAAGGACGGTATGAATGCTACTGTTATGACAATCGAGTACGATCCTAACAGAACAGCAAACATCGCACTTGTTCAGTACGAAGACGGCGTTAAGGCTTACATCATTGCTCCCTGCGACTTAAAGGTTGGCGATGTAATCCGCTCCGGTCACGATGCAGATATCAAACCCGGTAACGCAATGGAAATCAACGACATCCCCGTGGGTACTCTCATTCACAACATTGAGTTGTTCCCCGGCAGAGGCGCACAGCTCGTAAGAAGCGCAGGTAATTCTGCACAGCTTATGGGTAAGGATAACGGCTATGCGCAGGTAAGACTTCCCTCCGGCGAAGTAAGAATGGTTACCTTGAACTGCAGAGCTACAATCGGTCAGGTTGGTAATGTTGACCACGCAAACATTTCTATCGGTAAAGCCGGCAGAAAGAGACATATGGGTTGGAGACCCACAGTCCGCGGTGTTGTAATGAACCCCTGCGACCATCCCCACGGTGGTGGAGAAGGTAAGTCTCCTATCGGTATGCCCGGACCTGTAACTCCCTGGGGTAAGCCCACACTCGGTTACAAGACCCGCAAGAAGAAGAAACATTCCAACAAGTATATTGTTAAGACAAGAAAAGGCAGATAATATAATAGTTATCTCAACTAAGTCCATTTATTTGGGAGGAGGTTTATTAAATGGGAAGATCAGTTAAAAAGGGACCTTTCGTTGATGAAAAGCTCTTAAAGAAGATTATTGATATGAATAATGCCGGCGAAAAGATCGTTGTTAAGACATGGTCTAGGGCATCTACAATATTCCCTGATATGGTTGGTCATACAATCGCAGTACACGACGGCAGAAAGCATGTTCCGGTGTATGTAAGCGAGGATATGGTTGGTCATAAGCTGGGCGAGTTTGCACCCACAAGAACCTTTAAGGGTCATGCAGGCGCAAAGACAACCGGTGTAAGATAATTAAAGTAAACTAGTTCACAATCCGGGAAGGAGGATTTACGCATGGAAGATAAAATCATTGCGAAAGAAGCAAGAGCTAAAGTTAGCTATGCTCGTATTTCTTCAAGAAAAGTAAAAGCAGTTATAGATTTAATCAGAAACAAAAATGTCGGTGAAGCTATGGCAATCGTAAAGCTTACTCCCAAGGCAGCAAGCGAAATCGTAGAAAAGCTTCTCAAGTCCGCTATTGCAAATGCAGAGAACAATCACGGTATGGATGTATCCAGCCTTTATGTTGCAGAGGTATTTGCAAATCAGGGACCGACACTCAAGAGAGTACAGCCCAGAGCACAGGGCAGAGCTTTCAGAATCAGAAAGAGAACAAGCCATATTACAATAGTTCTCAAAGAAAGAGTTTAATGTAAAGGAGGAAGAACCTTGGGTCAGAAAGTACATCCGCACGGATTAAGAGTTGGCGTTATCAAGGATTGGGATTCCAAGTGGTACGCAGACAAGAAAACTTACGGTGATAATCTTGTAGAAGATTACAATATCAGAAAATACCTTAAGAAGTCACTTTACTCAGCAGGTATCTCCAAAATAGAGATTGAAAGAAATGACGATAAGGTTAGAATTCATATCCACACAGCAAAGCCCGGTATCCTTATTGGTAAGCAGGGTGCTGAAAAGGATAAAATCAAAGAAAAAGTAGAAAAGCTCATCGGCAAGAATGTAATAATCGATATCGTAGAAATCAGAAACGCAGATGTCGATGCACAGCTTGCAGCAGAAAACATTGCAGCACAGCTCGAAAGAAGAATTTCCTTCAGAAGAGCTATGAAGCAGGTTATGCAGAGAGCAATGAAGATGGGTGCAAAGGGTATCAAGACAACCTGTTCCGGTCGTCTTGGCGGTGCAGAAATTGCAAGAAGCGAGCACTATCATGAAGGTACTATTCCGCTCCAGACACTCAGAGCTGATATCGACTATGGTTTTGCAGAAGCAGATACCACATACGGTAAAATCGGCGTTAAGGTTTGGATTTATAAAGGTGAAGTTCTGAACGCAGGCAAGCAGCTCCAGACAGCTGAAAAGCCGAGAAACAACGCTCCTAAAGGAAGAGGACCCAGAAGCAAAGGAGGCAGATAATCATGTTGTTACCTAAGAGAGTTAAATACAGAAGAGTAATGAGAGGCCGCATGAAGGGCCAGGCAATGCGCGGTAACAAGGTTAGCTACGGCGATTTCGGTCTTCAGGCTTTGGAGCCCTGCTGGATTACATCTAACCAGATAGAAGCAGCCAGAGTAGCGATGACCCGTTACACAAAGAGAGGCGGTCAGGTTTGGATAAAGATATTCCCCGACAAGCCCATCACAGAGAAACCTGCAGAAACTCGAATGGGTTCCGGTAAAGGTTCACCTGAGTACTGGGTAGCAGTAGTTAAGCCCGGCAGAGTTATGTTTGAGGTAGGCGGTGTATCCGAAGAAGTTGCAAGAGAAGCATTAAGACTTGCAGCACACAAGCTTCCTATCAAGACAAAAATCGTTGTCCGCGAAAGCGAAGAAATGGAGGGCGATTCTAAATGAAAATCAATGAAATAAAAGATCTCACAAATGAGGAATTAAATCAGAAATTAGAGGATTTGAAGAAAGAGCTTTTTAACCTTAGATTTCAGCATGCTACAAATCAGCTCGACAATCCCAGAGTAATTACTGAAGTTAAGAGAACCATTGCGAGAATAAAGACAATCCTTCGTGAAAGAGAATTAAATCAGATTGCCTGATTAGAGAGGAGGAACTATAAGAATGGAACGTAATTACAGAAAAACGCGTATCGGTATAGTAGTAAGCGATAAGATGGAAAAGACAATCGTTGTTGCTATCAAAGAAAACGTTAAGCACAAATTATACAACAAAATCGTTAAAAGAACTTATAAGCTCAAGGCTCATGACGAGGAGAATGTTGCTCATATCGGTGACAGAGTAAAAGTCATGGAGACCAGACCTCTCTCTAAGGACAAGAGATGGAGATTGGTTGAGATTGTTGAAAAAGCTCAGTAATTTTACGGGAAGGAGAGAGTCAAGTGATTCAACAGCAGACTTTATTAAAGGTTGCCGACAACACAGGTGCTAAGGAACTTATGTGCATCCGCGTTTTGGGCGGCTCAAGAAGAAAATATGCCAATATCGGTGATGTTGTTGTTGCTTCCGTTAAAAAAGCAACACCCGGCGGTGTTGTTAAGAAGGGCGATGTTGTTAAGGCAGTTATAGTTCGTTCAGTTAACGGTCTGAGAAGAAACGACGGAACCTATATCAAATTTGACGAAAACGCAGCAGTAATAATCAGAGATGATAAAAACCCCAGAGGTACTCGTATATTTGGACCTATAGCTCGTGAGCTTAGAGACAAAGATTATATGAAGATTTTATCATTAGCACCGGAAGTTCTGTAAGGAGGTGGCAAATATGAAAAATAAAATTCATATCAAAAAAGGTGATAATGTAGTTGTTATTTCCGGCAAGGACAAGGACAAGAAGGGCAAGGTATTGTCCGTAGGTGTTAACAAGAGAACAGTTCTCGTAGAAGGCGTTAACATGGCTACCAGACACACAAAGGCAAGAAGAGCCGGCGAAACTGGCGGTATTGTCCACGGAGAAGCTCCTATATATGCATGCAAGGTAATGCTCATCTGCCCCAAGTGCGGTGAAAAGACAAGAGTAGGTTACAAGATTTTGTCTGACGGCACAAAGACCAGAATGTGCAAGAAGTGCATGGAAGTATTAGATGACTAATAGATAGAGAGGAGGATTTTCGCACATGACAGTTATGAGAGCGAAATACGAACAGGAAGTTAAAAAAGCTCTTATGGAAAAGTATGGCTACAAAAGCCCTATGCAGATTCCTAAGCTTGATAAAATAGTAGTTAACATCGGTGTCGGCGAAGCAAAAGACAATGCTAAGGCATTGGAAGCTGCAGTAACTGACCTTGCTGCTATAACTGGCCAGCAGCCCGTTATAACAAAAGCTAAGAAGTCCGTTGCTAACTTCAAGATAAGAGAAGGAATGAACCTTGGTTGCAAGGTAACACTCAGAAGCGACAAGATGTATGAATTCCTTGATAGATTATTCAACATTGCACTCCCCAGAGTAAGAGATTTCAGAGGCATTAACCCCAACGCTTTCGACGGCAGAGGTAACTATGCTTTGGGTATCAAGGAACAGCTTATATTCCCCGAAATCGATTACGATAAGATCGACAAAATAAGAGGTATGGATATCATCTTTGTAACAACAGCAAAGACAGACGAAGAAGCAAGAGAGTTACTCACACTTATGGGTGCTCCGTTTACAAAGGCTTGAGAGGAGGTATATCACAATGGCAAAAACTTCTATGAAAGTAAAACAGCAGAAAGTGCAGAAATACAAGACCCGTGAATATACCAGATGTAATATCTGCGGAAGACCGCACTCAGTGCTCAGAAAGTTCGGCATCTGCCGTATCTGCTTCAGAGAGCTTGCTTACAAAGGTCAGATTCCCGGTGTTAAAAAGGCAAGTTGGTAAGAATATATTAAGACAAAAGGAGGTAGCATTATGCAAATTACAGATCCTATCGCTGATATGCTTACTCGTATCAGAAATGCGAATTCTTCAAGACATGAATCTGTAAATGTTCCCGCTTCCAAGCTTAAGATTGAAATCGCAAGAATCTTAAACGAAGAGGGTTACATCAGCGGATATGAAGTTATAGACGACGGATTACAGGGCGTAATCAAGATTACACTCAAGTATGCTGCTAACAAGCAGAAGGTTATTACCGGACTTAAGAGAGTTTCAAAGCCCGGTCTCAGAGTATATGCAAGCAAAGAGGAGCTTCCCAGAGTATTGAGAGGCCTCGGTATCGCCATCATTTCTACTTCTAAAGGTATCATGACCGATAAAGAAGCTAGAAAAGCTAATGTAGGCGGCGAAGTGTTAGCATTTATCTGGTAAGAATTTTTGGAGGTGAAATAAATTGTCACGTATTGGTAAAATGCCTATAAACGTACCTGCAGGTGTTACTGTTCAGGTTGGCGCAAACAACGAAGTATCTGTAAAGGGCCCCAAGGGAACCCTTACCAAGACTCTTCACAAGGATATGATAATCAAGGCAGAAGAAAACCAGATTATCGTAGAAAGACCGGATGACAAGAAAGAAAACAGATCACTCCACGGTCTTACAAGAACTCTTTTAAACAACATGGTAGTCGGCGTAACAGAAGGTTATGCAAAGACTCTCCAGATAAACGGTGTCGGTTACAGATGCCAGAAGCAGGGCAAGAAGCTCATGCTCACATTGGGTTACTCCCATCCTGTAGAAATGGAAGACGGCGACGATTATACTTTCGAAGTTCCCGATCCCAATACAATCATTGTAAAGGGTATCGACAAGCAGATTGTCGGACAGATTGCTGCAGTCGTAAGGGAAAAGAGATTGCCTGAACCTTATAAGGGCAAGGGTATCAAGTATGCTGATGAAGTAATCAGAAGAAAAGAAGGTAAAACAGGCGCTAAGAAGTAAGCCAGAAAGGAGCAGAAATAAATGATTAGTAAAAAGAGCAGTAATGCACAGAGATTAAAAAGACATTTAAGAGTCAGAAAGAACATTTCCGGCACTCCCAATCGCCCCAGACTTAATGTATTCAGAAGTCTTAGCAACATCTATGCACAGGTTATAGATGACACAACGGGCAAGACCTTGGTTTCAGCTTCTTCACTGGATAAGGAAATCAAAGAAAAGCTTGCATACGGCGGCAACAAAGCTGCAGCAAAGGAAGTAGGCCTTCTGGTTGCTTCCAGAGCTCTCGAAAAGGGCATCAAGGCTGTAGTATTTGACAGAGGCGGGTATGTTTATCACGGCAGAGTTCAGGAACTCGCAGAGGGCGCCAGAGAAGGCGGCTTAGAATTCTAATAAGGAGGTAAAAGCTTTTATGGTAAGATTTAACGCAGACGAATTAGATTTAAAAGAAAAGATAGTTAACATCAATCGTGTTGCTAAGGTTGTAAAGGGCGGTAGAACCTTCAGATTTAGTGTTCTTGTCGTAGTTGGCGATGAAAACGGCCATGTCGGTGCAGGTACAGGTAAAGCTGCCGAAATTCCGGACGCTGTAAGAAAGGCAATTGATGCCGCTAAGAAGAACATGATTACAGTTCCCATGGTAGGTACTACAATTGCTCATGAAGTTATCGGTGAGTTCGGTGCAGGTAAGGTACTCCTTAAGCCCGCAGGCGAAGGTACCGGTGTGCTCGCAGGCGGCTGTGCAAGATCCGTTCTGGAGCTTGCAGGTATCCGCAACATCAGAGCAAAGTCTCTTCGTTCCAACACTCCTAACAATCTTGTTCATGCAACACTCGAAGGCTTAAAGAGCCTCAAGGTTGCAGAAGAAGTAGCTCTTTTAAGGGGCAAGACAGTAGAAGAAATTCTCGGTTAATGAGAAGTGACTTCAAATTTAATTAGGAGGATATAACAATGGCTAAAATAAAAGTTACTTTAACCAAGAGCACAATCGGTTCCAAAAAGGACCAGATTGCTACTGTTAAGGCACTTGGCTTAAAGAAGATAAGAGACGAAAAAATTCACGAAGCTACACCTCAGATTAAGGGTATGGTAGCAAAGGTTTGCCACTTAGTCAGTGTAGAAGAAATATAAATCTAGAAGGAGGTGCCTTAGATGAAATTATTTGAACTTACTCCCGCAGTTGGCTCCACAAAGGATTCAAAGAGAAAGGGCAGAGGTCACGGTTCAGGTAACGGCAAGACAGCAGGCCGCGGTCACAAGGGTCAGAATGCCAGAAGCGGCGGCGGTGTTAGAATCGGTTTTGAAGGCGGACAGATGCCTATATACAGAAGACTTCCCAAGCGCGGTTTTACAAACATATTTGCAAAGCAGTTCGCTGAGGTTAAGCTCTCTGATCTCAACAAATTTGAAGATGGTGCAGTTGTAGACGCACAGGCACTTATTGATGCAGGAATTATTTCCAAAGCATTAGACGGTGTTAAGGTTCTCGGAACCGGCGAGGTTTCCAAGAAGCTCACTGTTAAAGCAGCTAAGTTTACAGCTTCTGCAGCATCCAAGATAGAAGCAGCAGGTGGAAAGGCAGAGGTGATGTAAAGTGTTTAAGACTCTTAGAAACGCCTGGGCTATCCCGGACTTGAGACACAAAATGCTTTACACCTTGCTCATGATATTTATATTCAGACTCGGTTCCTTTATTCCGGTTCCAGGTCTCAGAGAAGGCGCTCTTGAGAGCTTGCTCGGCGGTCAGGGCAACAACCTGTTCGCTATGCTCGATGCCTTCTCGGGCGGTGCTTTCTCAAATGCAACAATATTTGCAATGAGCATCACCCCCTATGTTAACTCTTCAATTATAATGCAGCTTCTCACAGTTGCAATTCCCGCCCTTGAGAGAATCTCAAAGGAAGGCGAAGAAGGCAGAAGAGTTATTGCAAAATGGACTCGTTTCGGTACAGTAATACTTTCCTTCATACAGGCAACAGGACTTTACTTTGCACT
>JAZREC010000242.1:0-5730 GCA_045660605.1 Clostridia bacterium | reverse complement strand
ACCTTTACTTCGGTAGAGGTTTTGATACCCGAAATGATATATCCAACGTTACCAGCCTTCAGTTCCTTCTGGGGCATCATATCCATCTTGAGCACACCGATTTCATCGGCATCATACTCCTTCCCCGTATTGAAGAACTTCACCATATCTCCTTGGCGGATGGTACCATTAAGAATCTTAAAGTATGCGATGATACCGCGGAACGAGTTAAACACCGAGTCGAAGATCAAGCACTGCAGCGGAGCATTCTCGTCGCCTACAGGAGCGGGGATACGCTCGATTACAGCAGCCAACACATCTTCTACACCCATACCCGTCTTTCCCGAAGCGCGGATAATCTCTTCACGCTTACATCCGAGGAGTTCTATGATTTCGTCTTCCACCTTCTCGGGCTCAGCGCTGGGCATATCACATTTATTGATGACAGGTATAATCTCCAGATCATGCTCGATAGCCATGTATAGGTTCGATATGGTCTGCGCCTGTACACCTTGCGAAGCATCTACCACGAGCAGTGCACCCTCACACGCAGCGATTGAGCGCGACACCTCGTAAGAGAAGTCCACGTGTCCCGGTGTATCAATGAGGTTGAGCACATACTTTTCACCCTGATAAACATGTTCCATCTGTATGGCATGGCTCTTGATGGTGATGCCACGCTCCTTCTCCAGGTCCATATCGTCGAGCATCTGCCCCTCTGTTACTTTGATGGTATTGGTATACTCCAGCAGTCGGTCGGCAAGGGTCGACTTTCCGTGGTCAATATGTGCTATGATGCAAAAATTTCTTATATGCTCTTGTCTTTTTGACATGTTCAATAATCTCCTTGTGTGTTAGTGCTTTATCAATATTCTTCATCATAATCTGATGTATAGAACTCATAGCTTAAACTTCCTGTAAGAAGGTCTTTTTGCAGGTATTCCAGGGTCCAGCCAAGACATTTTTCATAAAAATCAACACCTGCATATACACTTCCGTCTATTATTTTGAATGTACCGATATTTTCATAAACTGTTCCATTAACAGTTGCAGAATTCTCACCTACTTTAAGACTTACACTTATATCCTGCTCTGCATCTCCGCAATCAGTAAGTACTGTTACAAGACCGTTTTCATAGTTAATGTCAGCCATACCGTAATATGCCTCTTCTATACAATTTCTCAAAGGCATATAATATCTTTCTCCGTCAAAGGTGTCTATGTCTGTATCGCCCCATACCCATAAGCTTACCTTTGGCATTTCCCATTCTTCTGTTTCATAACCGTATTCATCATATCCCATGCCGAACATTTCCGTTATGCTGAAGCTGTTTTCTTCTGTGAGGTTGGGCATAAGTGCTTTGGTAGTTCCTATTTTACTTACATTAACATCAGTTTCCAAAGTAAGTTTAATATCTCCGCTAAACTCATACTGCCACGGTGCACCCGTAAATTTCGTAAAGATATCCGAAAGACTGATTGACATATCCCATTTTTCAGAAACGCTTTTAATTTTATTTCCGCTAAGTTTATATGTACATGTTATTCCTTTGTCACCAAGAAGCTTAATTCCCTTAAATGACGGAATGTCATAATCAACAAATTCTTCTCCAAATGAAGCATATATCTCGGAAGACATTTTTATTGCATAATCCATTACCTCATCAATAAGTGCAGAAAATCCGTCATTGTCATATTTAACAGTGCATGTGTTTCCTCTCATTTTGATGTCAGCATGTTTTGTTGCAATGCTTATTATTTCTTTATTGTTCTTCTCCATAAACTCGCGGTTAAACATCTTGTCATATGCATCAAAAATCATATCGCTGACTTCCTGCGGGGCATCCTTAGAGAAATCAATAACTGCATATTTATCATTCAAAGGGGTTGAATATATGATAACAAGTTTTTTGCTGTCTATATCCATATCCAGCCACATTCCGGCTTTTGCACGGTATGATGTGTCGTAATTTCTGTTAAAAACTATATTCTGTTCTGTCTCAGCGGTTAATGCTGCCTTGACACGCCTGAAATCATCAGAAATCTCTGCCTGAACATTAATATCTGAATTCACCTGGCAAAGTGAATCAATAAGAGACTTTACATCTATAAAATTACTTATCTCCTCAGGCATCTTAAGCTCGCTGAGAAAAGATACAATTTCTTCGGCATTGTCAAGTTTCATTGACAGCTTATAATCTGCTGTATAATTGTTATAGGTTTTGTTCATAAACTCAGGTATCGAGGAGGCATTTGCAACGAGTGCTGAAAAACAAAACATAATACTAAGAAAAATTGATATGAACTTTTTCATAATTATCCTCTCCAATCATAATTTATTAAACATATTATAACATAAAACTCAGGTCTTTACAATAACAAATATGTAAAAAATTACCGCAAAGGGTTATAGTCTGTTTTTTAACCAATAACCCTTTAACGGCATTTTTTAGTGTTTAGTCCTTAAATCTTCTTGCAGGAACCTTTTCCTTAAACAACATTCCCACAGACCAAAGACCGCATATACCGACAAGGGTATAAATGATTCTGGAAAGCAGTGCACCCTGACCGCCGAATATAAACGCCACAAGGTCAAAGCCGAAAACTCCGACAAGAAGCCAGTTTATTGCACCGATTATTACAACTGTAAGTGCTGTATTGTCTAACATATTATCACTCCTTTCAAAAAAAAATGCTCTCAAAGAGTCCAAACATAGTGTTTTCTAATATAGAAAAAAACATACAGGGTTATTATTTGCAGGTTTTGTTAAATAATAGTAAATAATATATTATTTTTCTTGCAAAAATCCCACTTTAATGCTATAATGATATAATTACAATTAATGTCTTGGAGGATAACAATGTCACCGCAAAAAAACACTGTAAATATCATTATGAATACATTGTCTCTTCTTGTTTTGACAATCTTATCCATGTACTATATTCCTGTATATATTGTATCTGTTTTTTTGATTCCGGCACTGGTTTCAAAGATGATATGCAATAACGGATTGGCTGCGTCAATTTTTGCAGGGCTTTCCGTAATTATTTTCTGCACAATATATTCACTGACAGGAACAATGGGTTTTGAATACGCAAACATAATATCAACAATGCTTTTCCTGATACCGGGCTATATTATCGGTATAGGTTTTAAGAAATCCTTTAGGTTTGCAGATACGCTTACAGCATCTGTTTCACTTGATTTTATTGTTTCTGCCGCATTAATTGCATATTGCAAATACGGACTCAGCATAAATCTTACCGAGCAACTTCGAAACAACATGACGGATTTCCTCTTTAATCAAATAGACCTGATAGCATCTCTCTATCCCGATGCTGCATCACAGCTTGCCGATACAGAGAGCCAGATTTTCAGCACAATGTATGTTGTAACCCCCGGACTTATACCATTTTGTATATTTGTTTTAAGTATCATAATGTTTTTGCCAAGATATATGCTTTCAAAATCTTTTTGTAACAGATTTCTTATAGAAAACTGCAAATTCTCCGGAGGGTTTGACACCTTTTCAACAGGAATTGTTACTTTTATTGCTTTTTTGATTTGCATTGCAGGGATTACACTCTCATCATCAAACCTTTGGTTTATGGTATTTTTTACATGCTTCCTCTGCATATCATGCATCTATATAATTGTTGCACTTTCAATTATTGATTTCAAGTTGAAAGCAAAAACATATTCAGCACAAAAAAGGTATTTATTACTATTTTTGATAATGATACTTTTTATAATATTATGTGTAGTTATGCCCGTTATTAATCCTGTATACATTTTTCTGTTTATCGGCATAACAGATACTTTCTTCGATATAAGAAAATTAAAACCGAAAAAAGGTGAATTCCATGAAGAAAAATAATAATGCTTTTCGAAAAGTCTTTTCAAGCGGCGGATATTATATATGGATAATTATGCTCATCAGCGCAATTATTGCAATATACGAAATCAAGGTTGCAATACCGCTTGGATTATTCGGTCTTGCGTGTCTTTGTGCATATCTTATACTAAACTCATCACAGCGGAAACACATACGCAATTTTCTAAACAGCATAACAGGCGATATGTTCTCGACAATTCCCGATGTATTTGGCGGTCAATTATTACCTCTCGCTGTAATAAGACATGACGGTGTAATATTATGGTCAAACAAAGGATTTTCAGAAATTTCCGAATTGTCTGTAACAAAAAGAACACATATAACAGAAGTTATTCCTGAATTCGATTTATATCAATGCATCAATTCCGATACAAAGGAATTTTATGAAATATCCCATGGCGGAAGAAAATATCATGTAGAAGCTGTTGCATCAAATCCTGATTCCGAAACATTCTATGCACTTCATTTTAAGGATTGTACGGATTATGAAATTTTGAAAGACAAATACCAAAGCGAAAAATTTGTTTGTTCTATTATTGTTGTAGATAATTATGACGATGTAATGATAGATGTCCTTAATTCCGATAAACCAAAAATCTCTGCCGCAATTGAAGAAACTCTCAATCTTTGGGCACAGAGTGTAAACGGAATTATCAAAAAACATGAAAAAGACAGATTTATGTTTTACTTTTCAAACAGCGGTCTTAATCAGTTTCTTGATAATAGATTTGAAATCCTTGAACAAATCCGCTCAATTGCAGTGGGCAATAAGCTGTCGCCCACTCTCAGCATAGGTGTAGGATGCGGAGGAGAAAATATGCTTATAAATGAAGCATATGCATACAATTCTCTTGATATGGCACTGGGACGAGGCGGAGATCAGGCTATTGTTAAACAAGGAGAAAAATACCACTTCTTCGGTGGAAAAAGCCAGGAAACAGAAAAGAGAACAAAGGTTAAAGCACGAGTTGTTGCAGAGGCTATAAAACAGCTTATATACGATAATGACGAAATTCTTATCATGGGTCACAAGCAAGCTGACAGCGACTCGTTCGGTGCGGCTGTAGGATTATGCAAGGCTGTCAAAACATTTGGTAAATCCTGCAAAATCGTTATGGAAAGCTATAACCAGACCGTAGCAAAAACTTTGGATTCATTACCTGAACAAGAATATGAGGATTTGATAATAAACAGAGCTTACGCAAACGAAATAATAAGCAAGAGAACACTTTTGTTTGTTGTTGATACCCATGTCAAGTCTATGGTTGAAGAACCCTCTCTTCTTGATGTAACCAAGAACATTGTAGTCATAGACCATCACCGCAGAAATGCTGACTATATATCCAATCCGTTAATTTCATACCACGAGCCGTATGCCTCATCTGCATCGGAGCTTGTTACAGAAATTATTCAGTACATGGGTGACAAAGTCAAACTCAGCAAAAAAGAAGCGGAAGCAATCTATTCGGGTATATACATGGATACCAAAAACTTCACCTTCAAAACAGGTGCAAGAACCTTTGAAGCAGCTTCCTACCTTAAGAAGCTCGGTGTTGATACAATATCCGTAAAAAAGCTGTTCCAGATTGATGTTAATACATTTATGAAGAAATGGCAGATTTTGGAGAATGCAACAACATACAAACATTCAATATGTATCGCAAAATGCACCAAAAGCGATGCCAACATGACAATTATTGTTGCTCAGGCGGCAGACGAACTGCTTAATATTTCAGATATAAGCTGTGCATTTGTTCTTTGCGATATGGGAGGCTCTGTGCAAATCAGCGCCCGCTCCCTTGGCAATTATAACATACAGATTATTATGGAAAAGCTTGGCGGTGGCGGTCACTTT
>JAZREC010000241.1:0-16766 GCA_045660605.1 Clostridia bacterium | reverse complement strand
TTTCTCCGCAAACAGACAGCTTTTATACGATGTGGTTTTTAGGGGAGAACGGTGTTACAAATGGATGGATTTATTTTGATAAAGAAAAAATCAGGATTTATGTTTCCGGTCCCGAAAGTCTTGATGATATTTGGGGTTCCTGGAAATACTGGGAAGGCTGGTTTGAATTTAAGGATTCCAATACATATGAGGTAATTTCAGAACGCTGGGAAGAATTAAAAGCAATCGATACAAAGGCACGGAATGAAGCGGTAGAAGCTTCTCAAAAAAACAAAAATGCGGTTACTGATATTAAAGTTCTATATCGTGCTAAGTATGATTGCGATATTTCAAATTCATTTTTATGGGGTCTTATCTCTTTTGTCAGAGAAGGGGAAACTACACCCTGTACAGCCTTTTTTATGGAACCTTTGGGACAGCGAGACTGGTCGATGGGGACAAAAAAAGTATTGTTTCTTGCTGAAACCATTGAGGAAGATAATACACTCACCTTTAATACAGACCGTGTACTGAATTTTAATGTCGGAGAGTCTGTCGGTAAGGAATATGACGCGAACTTTGGCACAATAGGAATTGTCAAAGCACAAATATCCGTAAATGCAGACGGACAGCTTGATGAAATTTATCTTACACTCCACAGCCATGATTCACTAGAACTTATCGGTGATGTAGGTGCACTGGATTTGTCTACTGTTTCGCATGAATACGGTACATTTCCTGCTAAGTATTTCTCGGTAAATGTTCAGCAGGAAAGCAAGGAAGAAGAACCCAAAGCTGAGGATACAGAAAATAAGGAAGAGAGTAAAGAAGATTTGACAGACAGCAAAGAAGAGGATACGGATGACGAAAAAGAAGATACCACTGATTCCTCTGATGAAAACACAGAAAAAACAGAAGATACAAAGACAGAGGACACAAAAACAGAGTCCGAGTTGGAAAAAGAGCCTTACAACGAAGATGATATGATAATTTTGGAGATTGGTAAAAAGGAAGCTGTTGTTTTTGGACGGAGCGTAACAAACGATGTTGCCCCTAAGCTTGTTAATAACAGAACCATGCTTCCTATCCGATTTGTAGCGGAAGCACTCGGCGGTACTGTTTCGTGGGATCAGGAAAATCGCAGGGTTTCCATCGTAAAAGAGGATATTAACATCGAAATCACCATTGGAAGCTCCGTAGCTCTTGTTTGCGGAGAACAAAAATTTCTGGATAGTCTTCCTTTTGTAGAAAATGAGCGAACATATCTGCCTCTTCGTTTTGTCGCTGAAAATCTTGGTGTCAAGGATATTATTTGGAGTGATGGCTCATATATTATTAAAATTGTAGCTTAAAACTATATACTTATTTTCCAACAACAAATACCATCCGTAAGGGTGGTATTTGTTGTTGGAAAGTTTTCTTCTAATCCAAAAACGGATTTAATTATCGCCATGGTATTTTTTCTTGCAATTTATTTCTTTATGTGTTATACTATGTTTGCGACACATCTGAATATTTTAGCCGTATTAGGTGCATTTTATATTGGTAAAAATGCATCCTCTATTTTTGCACCTTTATGGCGTAAAAGATGTGTCGCAGCATTGAGGCTATGCATTTTTCATGCGTAGCTTCGGCTACGCATTTTTTGATTTAAGGAGTAAAATATGAAGATAAAAATGGAATTACTAAAAAGTTACATATTTGATTATATAAACAACAACTTAGAAGATTTTGAAATTGATGCATCTCAAATTGCCGATACAACTGCCGTGCATATGCTGTCCGAAATACAAAAGGTAATAAAGAATGAATGTTATTCTGATTTTGAAGCTATAGAAGAAATTGTAGGTATATTTGAAAAATATAATATTGATTTCGGATTTCGGCATGACTTTTAATTGATTTACTAAAATTTTGCTAAGCAATTAACAGCTTGTACATAGATATATTTTATGATATAATCATCAAAAGGCGGTGTGTAATTATGTTAAAAGGATGTTCAATCGTATTGATATTATTGATTATGCTTTTAGGTGCCGGTTTGAGAGGTTGTCCGAATGAAGATTTAATCTTACAATATTCTGAGCATGCAGAAAAGAACGGATTTTAATATTCTAATGCCCGAATACCCATTTGTGTACGAAAGAATGGCAGATGGTAAGAAGCTGTTTATAGCTCTTAATCCGTCAAAATACAGACATTATTACGATGCACCAAAATTCAGTAAAATTCTCTTTAGTCAGAATACTGAGCAAAACGGAGACCGGCTTGTAATGAACGGCATAAGCTTTATTATAGCCGAAGAATAAATCTTAAACGGAGGATATCCCGCAATATGCAGGGTTCCTCCGTTTTAATATTATAAATATGCTTGCAAAAATCACAAAATATGGTATACTGTTTTATATAATAACAGATGGGCGGAGATTAAAATGAAAGCTTCCCGAAACAAAACTATTGATATTACGGTTCAGGAGGGAAAAACTTATCTTGAAAGGTGTATTTCATTAAAGGGCAAAACAGAACTAAATGAATTGATCAACAAAACCATTTGCGCAGATACGCTCGAAGTGCTTGATTATCTTCCCGAAAAGTTTGTTGACCTTCTTATAGCTGACCCGCCGTATAATCTTTATAAGGAATTCGGCGCGAGCAAATTCAATAAAATGACAGATGATGATTACTATGAATATACGGAAAAATGGGTAAAGAAGATAATACCGCTTCTTAAAGAAACGGCGTCAATTTATGTGTGCTGTGACTGGAAGTCAAGCTTGATTATCGGTCAGGTGCTGAAAAAATATTTCACTATACAAAACAGAATAACATGGCAGAGAGAAAAGGGGCGCGGAGCACTTGCAAACTGGAAAAACGGTATGGAAGATATATGGTTTGCAACCATGTCAAAAAACTATACCTTTAATGTAGAGGATGTAAAAATCCGCAAAAAAGTCATAGCTCCCTACAGACAAAACGGAAAACCAAAGGATTGGGAGGAGACGGAGGACGGAAATTTCCGAAACACTTACCCCTCAAATTTTTGGGATGATATTTCAATACCATATTGGTCAATGCCCGAAAATACCGCACATCCTACCCAAAAACCCGAAAAGCTACTTGCAAAAATAATACTCGCAAGCTCAAATAAGGGTGACATAGTGTTTGACCCGTTTTTAGGTTCAGGCTCAACGTCGGTAACGGCAAAAAAGCTTGGCCGCAACTATGTTGGTATAGAAAAGGATGCACAGTATTGTGTATGGACGGAAAAAAGGCTCGAAATGGCAGATGCTGACAAGGAAATACAAGGATATACAGACGGCGTTTTCTGGGAAAGAAACACTCTTAATTTGCAGAAAAAGCAAAAAAGCACTTGTGATGAGTAAGATTGACAATTGTTGGTTTTAATGGTATAATTTTTGGTAAACTGACATAATGTGGAGGTTTAATAATGGCAAAAATAAGTATAATAGGTTCAGGGGGATGGGGAACTGCAAATGCAATTCTTCTAGCCTCAAAAGGACATGAGGTTCTTCTTTGGTCATATATGGAAGAGGAGAGCCGTCAGCTTGAAATATACAGAGAAAACAAACCCTTTCTTCCAAATATTATAATTCCCGACAATGTGAGCTTTACTTCCGATATATCGGTTTGTGCAGAAGCTGACCTTATAGTAATGGCAGTTCCGTCTCATGCAATGAGAACAACTGCGTCAAAGCTTTCGCCTTATGTAAAGGACGGTCAGAGAATACTCAATATTTCAAAGGGCTTTGATGATGAGACAAACAGCAGATTATCTCAGGTAATTATGTCGGAGATACCCAATGCCTATGTTGCGGCTATGAGCGGTCCATCACATGCAGAAGAGGTAGCCCTTGGTATGCCGACAACAAATGTTGTTGCATCAGACAATAAGGAGCTTACACAATATGTACAGGAGCTGTATATGAGTCCTGTATTCAGAGTATATACTACAGATGATATAATCGGTCTGGAGCTTGGAGGCTCGCTGAAAAATATTATTGCTCTTGCCGCAGGAATTTGCGACGGCATAGGCTACGGAGATAATACCAAGGCGGCACTTATGACAAGAGGACTTGCAGAAATAACAAGACTTGGAGTTGCCATGGGTGCAAAGGCAGAGACATTCAGCGGTCTTACAGGTATAGGCGACCTTATAGTTACCTGTACCAGTATGCATTCCAGAAACCGCAGAGCAGGCATACTTATAGGAAAAGGCATGACAGCAGATGAGGCTCAGGCAGAGGTCAAAATGACTGTAGAGGGCGTGCGTGCATGTTACAGTGCCCGTAAGCTTTCGGTAGCTTACGGAGTAGAGATGCCCATTGTCGATGCTATGTACAAGGTTCTTTTGGGAGAAATAAAGGCAAAAGAAGCCACAGATCTCCTGATGGGCAGAAGCCCCAAAAATGAGGCATAAGTTGGGTACGCAGTATGATAACATGGCTTAACGGAGGTAGTATTTTATGAAATTAGAAAGTAGTACGCTTTTTGTCAATACAGGACGAAAACCCCTTCCTGCGATGCAGAAGAAAAAGAAAAATAACAAAAATACAATTGCACTTATTATATGTATTGCAATAATTGCAGTGCTTTGTGTTTTTGTGGGTTCTATTGCACGCCTTTGGCTAAGCTATAATCAGGAAACCAAAGCACCCAAGGTTCAGGAAACCGCAAAGCATGAGGTAAAAGAGACCAAACCCAAGATTGAAAAGGAACCCGAAAAGAAGCCCGAAGTAAAAACAAAAAAAGAAACTAAAAAGCCCAATTCATCAATGGGAACACCGTCAACTGCATCCAAGTCTGCGGACAAGGCTTTTGCTGACCTGGACGGTACATATTCATACGGACTTTATAACTTAAATGACGGCTACACATATATCAATAATACAGAAAAAATATACAATTCCTCGGCAATGGGAGCATTCCTTGTGGAATATGTAAGCAACGCAATATACATAGGACAATTTGACTATTATACAGATGTTGCGGGATACCTTGGAAGAGACCTTATGACTTCTGCCTTCTCGGGCGGAAGCGTGGAGGCGGCAAATCTTCTTATACAGCATTTCGGAACAGAAAAGCTGAATGCATATTTTGCATCCAAGGGTTATGCCAATACTGTATTTGCAGGCGGTATAGGAAGCGGCATGGAAAGCTATACCACATCCGAAGACCTTATTAAGCTTATGAGGAAGATGTATGACAATACAACCTTCTTCCCGTACAGTGATATGTACTCAAAGATGAGAGTGAATTCTGTAGATAATAAGATTGCCTTGTCCTTGCCAGCGGGTTCAACTGTTGCAAATCTTTCATTTGAAACCGCAGACGAGACATTTGACGGCGGTATAATAACAACACCTTCGGGAAGCTTTGTATTTGTTGCTATGGCAAGCGATTGTGATATAAATTCCGCAAATACTTCAATATCAAATGCCGTAAATGAAATTTGTGCATCTATGGCAAAAGAGGAAACCGAATGAACAGTATAGAATTTGGTACAATTGACCCGAGGGAATTAAAAATAGATGTTTCCGAGCTTTCGAGGAGACTTATGACCCCCGAACCGCTTAATCTGGATATGGTTGTATCCTCAATGGAAAGAATTATAAAAACTGCACGACCGAGGTATTGCTATGCCAAGACCTCGGTTTTGTCAAATGATTTATTTGATATAAGCATGGATTTTTGTAAGATTAACTCCGTAAGTCTTTTTAATTGGCTTAAGGGGTGCAGCGAGGCTGTTGTAATGGCGGTAACACTCGGCTTGGAAGTGGATTTGCTTATAAATTCTATGGGAGCTCTTTCGGGGGCACAGGCGTTTATAACAGACGCTATCTCTTCTGCAATGGCGGAAACGGCGGCAGAGTATACCCAAAATATCATAAGGGAAGATTACAATACAATCAGCCGTTTCAGTCCGGGATACGGAGATTTTACCCTGAAGTATCAAAGACCCATTCTTGATTTTCTGAGTGCAGACAAGCTTTTGGGAATTAAGCTTGGCGATAATCTGATTATGACACCCAGAAAAACAATTACTGCCATATGCGGTGTGGAGAAGGAGAATGCAAAATGAGCTTGGTAATGGATTTGATTTCAAAAAAGAGAATATATTTTGACGGCGGTACAGGAACCTGTCTTCAGGCAAGAGGTCTTATGCCGGGCGAAAAGCCTGAAAGCTGGAGTATAACCAAACCGCATATAATAGAAGAGCTTCACCGTATGTATTTTGAGGCTGGAGCCAATATTGTTAAGACCAATACCTTTGGCGTAAACAAAGATAAGTTTCCTGACTATAAGGAAATAATACAAGCTTCTATAGAGTGTGCACGCAGGGCGGCAGACGGCAAAGAGGATAGATTTGTTGCCTTTGACATGGGACCGACGGGAAGAATGCTGAAACCGTTCGGTGACATGGATTTTGAATATTGTGTAGAGCTGTATGCCGAAAATGTCAAAGCTGCAAAGGGCGCAGATGTTATACTTATTGAGACAATGAATGATGCCCTTGAGACAAAGGCGGCTGTAATTGCCGCAAAGGAGAATTCGGAACTCCCTGTTTTTGTCACAAATGTATATGATGCGTCGGGAAAGCTTATGACAGGTGCAGACCCGATTTCTATGATAGCAATGCTTGAGGGGCTGGGCGTAGATGCCATAGGAATGAATTGCTCCTACGGACCCGATAAAATGCTCGATATTATATCGGTATTTCAAAGATATGCTTCTGTTCCCATAATAGTCAATCCCAATGCGGGTCTTCCTGTAATAGCAAACGGACAAACCGTATATACAATGAATGAGCAGAGCTTTGCCGAAAGCATGGTACATCTCGCAGAGGGCGGTGCAACAATACTTGGCGGTTGTTGCGGTACAACACCTGAGTATATAAAAGCTATGGTAAACGCTACAAAGGATATGCCGTATTCTTTGCCCGATTACAAGACGGATACCCTTGTTTCGTCATACACCCACGCAGTTGCAATAGGTGATAAGCCCGTTCTTATCGGTGAAAGAATAAACCCGACAGGCAAAAAGAAATTGAAGGAAGCCATAAAAACAGGCGATATGGACTATATCTTATCCGAGGCTGTGCGTCAGCAGGAAAAGGGTGTGCATATTCTTGATGTCAATGTCGGTGTTCCCGGAATTTGTGAAAAAGAGGTAATGAAAAACACCGTATCACAGCTTCAGGCGGTTACCGATACACCGCTTCAAATAGATTCGACAGACAAGGACGCTCTTGAGAGTGCAATGAGGATTTATTCGGGCAAGCCGATGATAAATTCCGTAAACGGAAAGGAAGAATCGTTGGAAGAGATACTTCCCCTTGCCGCCAAATACGGCGGTGTGCTTGTTGCACTTACTCTTGATGAGGAAGGTATTCCCGATACACCTGAGGGAAGAATGAAAATTGCACACAGGATTATAGACAGAGCATCAGAATACGGAATAGATGCAAAGAATATAGTTGTAGACCCTCTGGCACTTACCGTGTCATCGGACGATAGAAGTGCTCTTATTACACTTGAAACCATAAAGAAGCTTACAGATGAGGGAATAAACACAGTTCTCGGAGTTTCCAACATATCATTCGGACTTCCAAACAGAGATGCTGTAAATTCTGCGTTTTTTGCACAGGCACTTAAGATGGGACTTAAGTGTGCAATAATGAATCCGTTTTCACAAGGTATGATGAATACATACTATGCTCATAATGTCCTTAGCGGAAACGACCCCTCGTGCAAGGAATATATAACCTATTGCTCAGACGATTCTCCTGCTCCTGCTTCCATAGAAAAGTCTACAGGACTTACAGAAGCAATAATAAGAGGTCTAAAGGACATAGCAGTTACTTCATGTGCTGTGTGTCTTGAGACAAAAGAGCCTATGGATATAATAAACAATATGATAATCCCCGCACTAAATAAGATAGGCAGAGATTTTGAAGAAGGCAGAGCCTATCTTCCTCAGCTTCTTATGAGTGCGGATGCGGCAGCGGCAGCCTTTGATACCGTCAAAGAAAAGATAGGAAAGAGCACTGCAAACATAGACAGTACAATGATATTAGCCACCGTAAAGGGAGACATTCACGATATAGGAAAGAACATTGTAAAGGTTGTTATGGAAAGCTACGGCTACGGTGTTATAGACCTCGGCAGAGATGTTGACCCGATGAGGATTGCAGATTGTGTAGAAGAGACGGGATGCAGGGTTGTCGGCCTTAGTGCACTTATGACAACTACCGTACCCGCCATGGAAGAGACCATAGCACTTCTTAAAGAGAGGTTTCCCGATGTAAAGACAGTAGTCGGAGGAGCAGTTCTTACCGAGGAATATGCTAAGGTTATAGGTGCCGATTACTATGCAAAGGATGCGATGGAAAATATCCGTATTGTAGAGCAAATCTTCATGTAATATCTAAAAGATAAAAAAGTTGTTGACATTTATATTATGCTGTGGTATAATGCTATGGTAAACGCATAGATATGGTCAGTAAATCTGCATGCGGCAGATACCAGTATTTAGCGATATCAGATGAAGGAGGTGCTTCATAATGTATGCAATTATCGAAACAGGCGGCAAGCAGTATAAGGTTTCCGAGGGCGATATCCTTTTTATCGAAAAGGTAGTTGGCGAGGAAGGTGCTGCTGTTAAGTTTGACAAGGTTTTGGCACTTGGTGGCGACAAAGCTGTATTCGGTACACCCGTTGTTGAGGGCGCAAGCGTTGATGCAAAGGTTCTCAAGCAGGGCAAAGCGAAGAAGGTTATCGTATTCAAGTACAAGCCCAAAAAAGGCGAAAAGTGCAAGCAGGGTCACAGACAGCTTTTCACTAAAGTACAGATCGAAAAGATCAATGCCTAAGCTATGACGGAAATAATATTTTTTCGTGATAAGGACACTAATATTACAAAAGGCATTCTCAAAGGTCATACAGGCTATGCCGATGAGGGCAGTGATATAGTGTGTGCTTCTGTTTCCTCGGTACTTTTTATGGCGTTAAACGGTATAGAAAATGTACTTAATATCAACTTCGGATACGAAGCAGAAAACGGCTATGCCGAGTTTGTTCTTCCCGAAGATTTAGATGATAACGACAGAAAACAGATTAATATATTGCTTGATTCCATGTATCTTTATTTTACAGAGCTGGAACAGCAATACCCCACAAATATTAAAATTACCGAATTGGAGGTGTAATTTGATGTTTAGCTTAAATATTCAGTTATTTGCTCATAAAAAAGGTATGGGTAGTACCAAGAACGGCAGAGACAGTGAGCCCAAGCGCCTTGGCGTTAAGAAGGGTGACGGACAGTTCGTTAAGTCCTGCAACATTCTTGTAAGACAGAGAGGTACAAAAATCCATCCCGGCATCAATGTAAAAAAGGGTAGCGACGATACTCTCTTTGCTGTTGCTGACGGCAAGGTTAAGTTCGAAAGACTCGGCAAGGACAAGAAGCAGGTTAGTGTATACGAAATTGCTCAGTAATTGACCTTGTAACAATATTAACCAAAGCGAAAATCCCGGGCACATTGCTCGGGATTTTTTGAGATAGTAAACCTGCATGAAAGGATGGGATACACCATGATGGCAGATACAGCCGAAATATATGTAGAAGCAGGCAACGGCGGCAACGGCCTTGTAAGCTTTCATAGAGAAAAGTATGTAGCTGCAGGCGGACCTGACGGCGGAGACGGCGGAAACGGCGGAAGTGTTATATTTGAAACCGATGACAAGATGAGTACACTTTCGGATTTCAGATATCAGAGAAAGTATAAAGCACCAAACGGTGAGGACGGTAAAGCGGCAAAGTGCTCAGGCAGAAACGGTACTGACCTTGTTGTAAAAATTCCCTGCGGTACAGTAATCTATGATATGGATATGGGCAGAGTAATCGCCGATATGAAGACATCTGGCGAACGCTTTGTAGTTGCCAGGGGCGGAAGCGGCGGTTGGGGAAATTGCCATTTTGCAACTGCAACAAGACAGATTCCCCGTTTTGCCAAAAGCGGTATAGAGGGCGAGAGCCGTAATATCAGACTGGAGCTTAAGCTTCTGGCTGATGTCGGATTAGTGGGATTTCCAAATGTGGGTAAGTCCACACTTCTTTCTGTTGTATCCGATGCAAAGCCAAAGATTGCAAATTATCACTTTACAACACTTGAACCAAACTTAGGTGTGGTAAGAACAGGCGACGGTCAGAGCTTTGTTATGGCAGATATCCCCGGTCTTATAGAAGGTGCGGGCGAAGGTGTCGGACTCGGACATGAGTTTTTGCGTCATGTAGAGAGAACGAGGCTTCTTATACATGTTGTTGATGCATCAGGTATAGAGGGCAGAAATCCGATAGAGGATTTTGACCTTATAAATAAAGAGCTTGAGACATATAACAGCGATTTGGCAACAAGACCGCAGATAGTAGCAGCAAACAAAATGGATGTTGTGTATGATGAGGCTATATATGAGGGCTTTTGCAGAGAAATGGAAACCAGAGGATACAAGGTTTTCAGAATAAGCGCTGCAGCAAACAAGGGCGTAAGAGAGCTTATGATGTATATTGCATCGGTTCTTGACACAATACCTGTTCCTGTCCTTTATAACGAAGAGGAAGCGGAAGAGACCGTGATATCCTATAAAGATGACACACCGTTTACGGTTAGCGTTGAGGACGGCGTGTATGTGGTTGAGGGCAGTTGGATAAAGAGAATGATTGGCTCAACTAACTTTGAGGATAACGAATCGCTTCAGTACTTCCAGAATGCACTCAGGAAGAAAGGTGTTATCAAGGCACTTGAACAAGAGGGTATAAACGAGGGCGACCTCGTAAGGATGTACGAACTGGAATTTGATTATATGCGCTAAAATATATTGAGGGGTGTAAAATGCTTTACATCCCCTTTTTTTCTTTAAAATGTTTTGTTATAGCGATTGACAATAGGGGGTAAAATTTAGTATAATGATAGAATGAAGTTAGTATGCGACAAAATCTGCATTTTTTCGAAGGGAATGTTTTGATATATGATAACAAGCAAACAGAGAGCTTTTTTAAGAAGCCTTGCAAACAAGATACAGGCAACCGTACAGATAGGCAAGGGCGGAATAAATGATAATATGCTTACACTCATAGAAGATACACTTGAAAAACATGAGCTTGTAAAGGTACATGTACTGGAAAACTCCTTTTCCGACCCCAGAGAGCTATGCCATGAGGTTGCGTCTCTTGTAGGTGCGGAAGAAGTTCAGGTAATAGGAAGTAAATTTGTACTTTACAAAGAGTCCAAAGAAAACAAAAAAATAAATATCAAAACACTCACCGTCAGACAGAATACCGAACCAAAGGCAAAAAAACAGATAAAGCCTCTGTATAAAGCCAAGGCTAATGCCGCCAAGGAGAAAAAGCGTCTTCTTGAAGAAAAGGAAAAAAGAAACAAGTTTTTTAAGGCGCAAAGGAACAAATCCTATACTCGCAAGGGGTGATTCGGATTGAGCACGGCAATATTCGGAGGAACATTCAACCCTGTTCATAAGGGACATATTGCAATGGTGCAAAGCGTAATAAAGCAGTTTCGTACTGATAGAATTATAGTTGTACCAAACGGAAATCCGCCGCACAAAAGAGATATAGCGATTACAGAATTCCATCACAGATACAATATGCTTTGTCTTGCTTTTCAATCTGAGGAGGCCGTTGAGGTTTCAGATTACGAGGGCGGCTTGGGTGAGTATAGGTATTCGATAGATACCATGCGTCATTTCAGAGATGTATACGGAGAGGATACGCAGTTTATAATCGGTGCGGATTCTCTTACTTCAATACACACCTGGCATATGTATGAGACTCTTCTTAAGGAAAACAGATTTATAGTTTTCAAAAGAGAGGCAAGCGACGGATTTGACGAAGCCCTTATTAAATACGGCTCAATGTCACGGGAAATGCTCTTATCAGATATGCCTCTTTATCCTCTTTCATCCACCGTAGTGCGAAAGTATGCACAAGACGGCTCGATAGAGGATTATGTCACGCCCGAGGTATACGGATATATAAAGGAACATGGACTTTACGGAGGATGCCATGACAGTAAGTGAGATAGAAACACATATTCAAAAGCTTCTCAAATCTTCAAGGTATAACCACAGTATTTCTGTTGCCAAAACGGCAGTAGAGCTTGCAAGGATACACGGAGCCGATGAGGACAAGGCTTACCTTGCCGCACTTTTGCATGACTGTGCCAAGTGCTATGATGACACAGAGCTTTTTAAAAAGGCAGATATATACGGAATTGAGCTTGATTCAGTATCCAAAAATAACCCAAAGCTTATTCATTCCTATGTCGGTGCATATGAAGCAAAATCCATTTACGGCATAGATGATGAAGAAATTCTGGATGCAATATACTATCATACTATCGGCAAGGCGGATATGTCAAAGCTGTGCGCAGTAATATATATAGCAGACGCCATAGAGCCTTTAAGAAGCTATGACGGAGTTGAGATACTTCGCAAGGCTTCACGCACTTCGCTTTGTGAGGCAGTTCTTAAGTATACGGAAATGTCAATAAGACACCTCATTGACAGGGGAGAATATATTCATCCCAACGCAATAGAAACCAGAAATTACTATCTTGAAGAGCTACTTGAACAGCGATACTGATAATACAGGAGACAAAAATGAAAGCAAAATCTTTTTTCAAATTACTTATAACATTTATACTTACATTCGGACTTACATCAATGTGTGTTTTGGTTGCATATGTTTGTACGAGCGGCGGTACAATTTTCGGTTATGAATTTACCCCGTCAAATCAGCTCAGCCATATCAACACAATGCTTATGGGTCTTGATAAGGACGGCACAAGAACAGATGTTATGATCATGGCGCAGCTTAACATGGTAGATGATGAGATTAATATGCTGCAGATACCAAGAGACACCTATGTTAAGGATAACGGCAGAGGAGACCGCAAGATAAACTCCGGATACGGATCAAACAAGGAAAAAACAGTCTTTTCCGAAGTTAAGAAGGTTACGGGAATAGATGTTAATAAATATGTATTGGTTGATATTTCGGGATTTCGTGACCTTATAGATACAATCGGCGGTGTGGATTTTGAAGTCCCGCAGGATATGGACTATGACGATCCCTATCAGGACCTTCATATACATCTCAAAAAGGGTATGCAGCATCTTGACGGGGACAAGGCAGAACAGCTTGTCCGTTTCCGAAGCTATCCCGACGGAGATATAGGCCGTATGCGTGTCCAGAGTGCCTTTATACAGGCAGTTGTAGACGAGCTTTTCAGTCTTGTCAATGTGTTTAAGATAAACGACCTTGTCGAAGATATTTCAAAGATTGTAGATACCAATTTTACATTAAATGAAATGCTGACATATGCACCGCATGTATTTGCCACACCGAGAGAGCAGATTGCAACTCATCAGCTTGTGGGAGAGGCAAGATACATAGGCGGAGTTTCCTATGTTATTCCCGATTATGATGCAAATGATAAGCTCAGGGAGGGCGTGTTTACCCCGTCTAACGCATCATCAGCAAAATCGCAGATAGAGCTTAAGGAGAGTATCGTTGGTCTTGACAGCATTACCAAGATGGCAGACGATACAAAGGCGCAAGCATCGCTTCTTAACAGATTTGTAAGTGTAGAGATTATTGATTCCTCTGATGGTGAAGCAGATGCAAGAAAGCTTAGAAAAACGCTTACAGAAAACGGATATAATGTCAGGGGAAATACACAGAGTACCAAAGCCGTATTTGATGATACTGTTGTGGTTTCGAGGACAATTTCTGCAAGAGCAGCTGCGGTAGCACATATAACAGGATGCAAAGAGTATGTATACAATCCTATTAAGGAAACTAACAGCGATATTACAATTATAATCGGAAAAAATTTTGAAAATTAAGGAGAAGCATTTATGGAATTGTTTGGAAAGATAGTCAAACTTGCCGACGATAAAAAAGCACTTGATATAAAGGTGCTTGATATAAAGGAACTCACAACGCTGGCTGATTATTTTGTTATTTGCCATGGTAGTTCCACAACGCAGATGGGAGCTATTTTTGACGAAATAGAAGAAAACCTCAAAAAAGAGGGATTATTCATGCAGAATGTCCCCTCAAGACAAAATTCACAATGGTTACTTATGGATTACGGCGATGTCATAGTTCATATATTCAGCAGTGAATCAAGAGACTTCTATGGCATAGAAAAGCTCTGGGCAGATGCACCCGAAGCAGACATTACAGAATATATATCATAATCTAAGTTTTGAAAGGGATGGATAAAGATGAATTATGATTTTAAGGCAATAGAGACCAAATGGCAGAAAAAGTGGGATGATGAAAAGGCATTCAAGACCGAAATCAATGACAAGCCCAAGTATTATACTCTGGAGATGTTTCCCTATCCTTCGGGAAATCTTCATATGGGCCATGTCCGTAACTATTCCATAGGTGATGTTGTAGCAAGATTTAAGAAGATGAACGGCTACAATGTTCTTCATCCTATGGGTTGGGATTCCTTTGGACTTCCTGCTGAGAATGCTGCAATCAAAAACGGCTCCGACCCTAAGGAGTGGACATATTCCAACATGGATAACATGCGTGAGCAGTTAAAGGCTCTCGGAATAAGCTATGACTGGGACAGAGAGATTGCAACATGTAAGCCCGATTACTACAAGTTTACACAGAAGCTCTTTCTTGAATTCTTTAAGAATGACCTTGCTTATAAGAAGAAGTCCTATGTTAACTGGTGTCCCTCATGCCAGACAGTCCTTGCCAATGAGCAGGTAGTTGGCGGTAAGTGTGAGAGATGTAAATCAGATGTCGGCAAAAAGGACCTTGAACAATGGTTCTTTAAGATTACAGAATATGCAGATGAGCTTCTAAAAGACCTCGACAAGCTTACAGGATGGCCCGAAAAGGTTAAAACAATGCAGGCAAACTGGATAGGAAAGAGCCAGGGCGCACAGGTTAAGTTCAAGGTAGATTCTATGGACGAAACCCTTACCGTATATACCACAAGACCGGATACCATATACGGTGTAACATATATGGTAATTGCACCCGAGCATCCGATTGTTCCCAAGCTTATTGATGGAACAGAAAATCAGGCTGAGTGTGAGGAATTTATCCATAGAATGCAGTTCCTCAACGAAATTGAGAGAACAAGCTCCGATACAGAAAAAGAGGGCGTATTTACAGGCAGATATGTAATAAACCCCATTACAGGCGATAAGGTTCCTCTTTATCTTGCAAACTATGTACTTACCGATTACGGCACAGGCGTTGTTATGGCGGTTCCTGCACATGACCAGAGAGACTTTGAATTTGCAAAGAAGTATAATCTTCCCATAAAGGTAGTTATAACACCCGACGGAAGCAATATAGACGGAAATACTATGGATGCTTCCTTTGAGGCAGAGGGTATCATGGTTAATTCCGATAGGTTTAACGGAATGGGCAACCGTGAAGCACTCAGCAGTATCATAGAGTATATGGATAAGGAAGGAATAGGCGAGAGCAAGGTTAACTTCCGTCTCAGAGACTGGCTCATATCCAGACAGCGTTATTGGGGTGCACCTATCCCGATAATCTATTGTGAGGATTGCGGTGCAGTAGCAGTTCCCGACAGCGATCTTCCCGTTCTTCTTCCTGAGGATGTACAGTTTACAGGTCAGGGCAAGTCACCTCTTACAACAAGCGAGAGCTTTATGCACGCACCCTGTCCAAAATGCGGTAAGATGGGTATAAGAGAGACCGATACAATGGATACCTTCGTATGCTCATCATGGTACTTCTTAAGATACTGCGACCCCAAAAACGCTAAGGAACCCTTTGGTATGGATGCCCTTAAGTATTGGATGGGAGTAGACCAGTATATAGGCGGTGTAGAGCACGCAATACTCCATCTTCTTTATGCGCGCTTCTTTACAAAGGCACTTAACAAAATGGGTCTCGTTCCTGTTGATGAGCCGTTTGACAATCTTCTTACACAGGGTATGGTGCTCAAAGACGGCACTAAGATGAGTAAATCTCTCGGAAATGTTGTAAGCCCCGAGGAGATAATAAGCAAATACGGCGCAGATACCGCAAGACTGTTTATACTCTTTGCAGCTCCCCCCGAAAGAGATTTGGAATGGAGCGACACAGCAGTAGAGGGTTCGTACAGATTTATAAACAGAGTATTCAGATTTGTCACAGATAATCTTGAAAGAATAGATATAAAGTCAACCTATGATAAGTCAAACCTTACTTCCGAAGATAAGGAACTCAGATATGTACTTAACTACACCAAGAAAAAGGGTACTGATGATATATCTGTCCGCTTCAACTTCAATACTGCAATAAGCGGTATTATGGAGCTTGTCAATGCGATGTATTCCTACAAGGGAACAAATGATGCACTTCTCAGCGAGGCTGTACACGATACAGTTATTATGCTTGCACCGTTTATACCTCATGTAACAGAAGAGCTCTGGCAGCTTCTCGGAGGAGAGGGCAGTGTCCATGAGCAGGAGTGGGTAACATATGACGAAACAGCTCTTGTAAAGGACGAAATAGAGCTTGTTGTACAGATTAACGGTAAGAATAAGGGCAAGATTATGGTAGGTTCTTCTCTTACAGATGACGAAATCAAAGAGCTTGCAATAAATGATGAAAAGATTAAGCCCTTTACAGACGGAAAAACAGTAGTAAAGGTAATACTTGTCAAGGGTCGTCTTGTTAATATAGTTGTAAAATAAATC
>JAZREC010000240.1:0-6477 GCA_045660605.1 Clostridia bacterium | reverse complement strand
GGTATGACCCCTTTAAAGCTCCGTACTTTGTAACCGCCTGCAGGGCATACTCCGAGCAGGTAGGGTAGAATCTGCAACAGGGCTTCTTTAAGGGGGATATTCTTTTGCGATAAAAATTAATTATGCAAATAAGTATCTTTTTCATACAATCTCTGACTTTTCTATACAATATTTCATAGACGACACTACCCTGTCATAAGGCACATATGCCATCTTGGCCCTGGCAGCTATAATCACATTGTAGCCGCACTCCGTCTTGGGCATACATTCACGGTAGGCAGCACGAATAAGCCTTTTTGCACGATTACGGTCATGCGCCTTACCTACCGCCTTGGATACAGTAATTCCAAGGCTGTTTGCATTGGTTCTGTTTTTGTAATAGTGGAAAACCATGCAATCGGAAACCACTTTTTTTCCTCTTTTGTACGCGTATAAAAACTCTCTGTTGAGCTTGACGGTTCCTCTCATAATATCATCACCAATCCCGTTACACTACAAAAAACGGAACGGTCCTTTGCATCTCATACAAAGTCGCAGACCGTTCCCTACAATAATAGTTCTTGTAGGATTGAGACATCCTCAACCGTTTTTAGCTTATGCGGATAAAACTTTTCTACCCTTTAATCTTCTGCGAGCTAAAACTTTTCTGCCGTTTCTGTCGCTCATTCTTGCTCTGAAGCCGTGAACCTTACTTCTGTGTCTCACGTTAGGCTGGTATGTTCTTTTCATTAACTCTACACCTCCTTGCAAAATACAGCCGACAAGATTCTTTCCAGACACTTGACAAAGGCCAGACCTCTGCCGTATCCGCCAAAGGAATCCCGCCGCGTACAAGAGCGGAGTGCCGTATTCTTGTCAAAAGATAATATTGCCGACTAAAAATCACATTTAATTATATACCATCAAATTTTATTTGTCAACACTAAATTTCTCATGTTTTGCTATAAATTACTGTTTTGTGCACATTTTTTAGGAGTTTGGGTCATTTTATAAACAAATTGTATGCTGTGAACAATTCTGTAAAGGGTAAAATCAGTACAATCGCTTCGTCCGCTATACGGTATCCCGCATATCGTACGAGCGCACAGCGGGGGATATTCAATACGATGCTTTTTGCGGATTTCAAGTTAAAACAGATGCCTGAAATCCAGCAAAAAACGGAGTAAAATTACCGAAAATCCATTTCCGCTGCGGTTCGGTTATTTTAGCGATGCCAAGCTCTGAGTGAGCTTGTCAGCGCGGCTCTGTTTTTTGTGCAGATTTTAGGTAGCTGTTCTTGAAATACGCACTTAGCAGCGATTGGATATCCTCCGGTGAAGCGTATCCAAAATTTACCCTTTACAGAATTGTTTATTTTAATATCGAATGTCTTCTTGACAAAGCGGAAAACTACCATATATAATAGATATAAGATTGTTTTTAAGGTGGTTTTTTATGCGTCTTGACAAATTCTTAGCAGACTGCGGTATAGGAACCCGCAGGGAAATCAAACAAATACTAAAAACAGGGGCAGTCCTTGTTAACGGCACCCAAATCAAAAGACCCGAGTTTTCGGTTTCACAAAATGAAGACATAGTTACCGTAAACGGCGAGAGTGTCATATACAGGCAGTTTGTATACCTTATGCTTAATAAACCCTCGGGATATGTAAGTGCGGTCTTTGACAACCGCTTAAAAACTGTAATTGAGCTTGTACCGCCCGAATTTTCGCACTATGACCTGCATCCTGTGGGCAGACTCGACTATGATACCGAGGGACTTCTTATCCTTACAAATGACGGAGCACTTACTCACCGCGTCATATCGCCCAAAAGCCATGTTGACAAAACATACCTTGTAAAAACTCTTCTTCCTATAGAGGACAGATATGAAAAGGAATTCAAGGACGGCGTAACTCTTGATGACGGCTACAAGACCATGAGTGCAAAAATCACAAAAGGGGAGGAAGAAAACACCTGCACCCTTGTAATAAGAGAGGGCAAATTCCATCAGGTCAAAAGAATGATGGAAGCCGTGGGAAACAAGGTAACATATCTTAAAAGAATTAAAATCGGTTCTCTCCATCTTGACGAAAGCCTTAAGCTTGGAGAAATGAGGCTTCTTACGGAAGAAGAACTGATATTACTGGAGGAGAAAAGCCAATGGATATAATTTTAACCTTAGCAAACGATCTGGGAATAAAGGAAAATCAGGTACGAAATACCGTAGAGCTGATTGATGCAGGAAACACAATTCCTTTTATAGCAAGATACCGAAAGGAAGTTACAGGCTCTCTCGATGACGAAATACTGAGAAAGCTTGACGAAAGACTTAAATATCTCCGTTCCCTTGACGAAAGAAGAGAGGAAATCCGCAGACTCATAGACGAGGGCGGAAACTTAACCGACGAAATAAATCAGAAAATCGACTCTGCTCTTATACTTTCTGAACTTGAGGATATCTACAGACCATTTCGTCCAAAGAGAAAGACAAGAGCATCTGTCGCAAGAGAAAAGGGTCTTGAGCCTTTTAAGGACAGAATTCTTCTTCAGGAGGATAAGACAGGGGATATAGAGGATATCGCCAGGGAATATATAAATGAAGAAAAAGGTGTTTCCGATACCGCCGAGGCAATCTCGGGTGCTATGGATATCATAGCAGAGGAAATAAGCGACAATGCCGATTTCAGAGGACATATCCGTTCTGTGACCTTAAACCACGCTCTTGTTGTTTCGTCTTCCGACAGCGAGGAGGACACAGTATATTCTATGTACCATGATTTTACCGAGAGGGTAAAGACCATAGCAAACCACCGAGTGCTTGCTCTTGACAGAGGCGAAAGAGAGGGCGTTCTTAAGGTCACAGTTTCCGTAGATGAAGAAACCATTCTCACATACCTCAAAAAATCAATTATAAAAAGCTCTATATATAATGAAGTAATCGAAAATGCAATCGAAGATTCCTACAAGCGTCTTATAGCACCATCAATAGAAAGGGAAATCCGTTCTCATCTTACAGAGAGGGCAGGAGAGGGAGCAATTTCAGTATTTTCGGACAACTTAAAACAGCTTCTTATGCAACCGCCCATTAAAAATCAGACGGTTCTCGGTCTCGACCCCGGATATCGTACAGGATGCAAGCTTGCCGTATGTGACGAAACGGGCAAGGTTATGGAAACAGGGGTAATATTCTGTACCCTTGAGCATCACGACAAGGAAAAAAGCGCAAAAACTCTTAAAAGCCTTATAGAGAAATATAATGTAGGACTTATTTCCATAGGAAACGGAACCGCCTCGGGCGAAACGGAAAAGTTTGTTTCCGAGGTTATATCCGATATGGACAGAGAAATATACTATATTATAACCAATGAGGCGGGAGCCTCGGTATACTCTGCCTCAAAGCTCGGCAGTGAAGAGTTCCCCGATTTTACGGTAGAACAGCGAAGCGCCGCATCAATTGCAAGGCGTGTACAGGATCCGCTTTCCGAGCTTGTAAAGATAGAGCCCGGGTCAATAGGAGTGGGTCAGTACCAGCACGATGTAAGTCAGAAAAGACTTTCGGAAACACTCGGAGGAGTGGTGGAAAGCTGTGTAAATAATGTAGGCGTTGACTTAAATACTGCATCGTGGCCACTGCTGTCGTATGTTGCGGGAATAAGCAAAAATGTAGCAAAAAATATCGTCAGCTACAGAGAGCAAAACGGCAGATTCAAAAACCGCAAAGAGCTTACAAAGGTTGACAAGCTCGGACCCAAAGCATTTTTGCAATGTGCAGGCTTCCTAAGAATTCCTATGGGCGATGAGATACTGGATTCAACAAATGTCCACCCCGAATCCTATGATATTGCCCGCTCACTCATGCAGGAGGCAGGTATAGACGCAGACGAAATAAGGTCAAGATGCTACGCATCAATGGAAGAAAAGCTTAAAAATATTGACCTTGGTGCATTTATGACTAAATACAACGTGGGAAAACCCACACTTACAGATATAAAGGATTCGCTTCTGAGACCCGACAGAGACCCCAGAGATAGTATGCCAAAGCCTGTCCTCAAAACAGACATTCTGACTATAGAAAGCCTCAGGGACGGCATGGTTCTTACGGGAACAGTAAGGAATGTTACAGACTTCGGAGCGTTTGTTGATATCGGTGTACATCAGGACGGTCTGGTTCATATTTCGCAGATATCGGATAAGTTTATAAAGCATCCGTCAGAGTGCCTCAAGGTAGGGGATATCGTTAAGGTAAAGGTTCTCGAAGCAGACACAAAAAGGATGAGAATAAGCCTTTCTATAAAGCAGGCATGACGTTTTTTAATAAAAAATCAAATAAAGAGTACATATATCAAGGCGGTTTTGTGCATAAACAACAAATTTTCGGTTTATTCAAAATACGCAAAAACTTTGAATATAGATTTTGTAATATAAATCAACAAAAAACCCCTTTTTTATTGTGCAAAAATGATAGTTTGGTAAGTTGTCTCGGCAAATTTCGGCAATTTTAGTTATAATTTTAGACAATCTGTATATTTTGCAAAGATTTATTTTGTCAAATTAACTATTGGAAGTTTGCAAAAAATATGTTAAAATACTATTAAATTAGAATTGTGTAACTATGACTTAGGAGGTACATACAATGGCAAGTTTAAGTTTACAACACATTTATAAAAAGTATGACGGCGGTGTAACAGCTGTATCTGACTTCTGCCTGGATATTGCAGACAAGGAATTTATCGTATTGGTAGGTCCCTCAGGTTGCGGTAAGTCCACAACACTCAGAATGGTTGCAGGCCTCGAAGAAATTTCAGACGGCGAACTCTACATCGGCGAAAAGCTTATGAATGATGTTGCACCCAAGGACAGAGATATAGCAATGGTTTTCCAGAACTATGCTCTTTATCCCCACATGACAGTATTTGATAACATGGCTTTCGGTCTCAAGCTCAGAAAGCTCCCCAAAGACGAAATCTCCAAGAGAGTTAACGAAGCTGCCAAGATTCTTGACATCGCTCATCTTCTTGACAGAAAGCCTAAGGCTCTTTCCGGCGGACAGAGACAGCGTGTAGCTATCGGCCGTGCTATGGTCCGTGACCCTAAGGTATTCCTTATGGACGAGCCCCTGTCCAACCTCGATGCTAAGCTCCGTGTTCAGATGAGAACAGAGATCTCCAAGCTCCACCAGAGACTTCAGACAACATTTATCTATGTAACACATGACCAGACAGAGGCTATGACAATGGGTACAAGAATCGTTGTTATGAAAGACGGTTTCGTACAGCAGATAGACTCTCCTATGGGTCTTTACAACGAGCCTGCTAACATTTTCGTTGCAGGATTTATCGGAAGCCCCCAGATGAACTTTACAGATTGTAAGGTTACAGAGGAAAACGGCGTTGTTTCCCTCGTATTTGACGGCAACACAATCGCTCTTCCCGACGGCATCGCTTCCAAGGTTAAGGCAGCAGATTGCATAGGCAAGGATGTTGTTCTCGGTATCAGACCCGAAGATATCCACGATGAAGAAGCATTCCTCACATCATCACCCGAGAGTGTTATTGAGGCATTTGTAGAAGTTACAGAGCAGATGGGTTCAGAAACCTTCCTCTACACCAAGATTGGTGAAACTTCTTATACAGCAAGAGTTAACCCCAGAACTACAGCAACAGCTCAGTCCAAGATTAAGGTTGCTCTTGACCTTAACAAGATTCATCTCTTTGATAAGGAAACAGAGGTTACTATCCTCAACTAATTAAACCATACTATATGCCCGAGCATCTCTCGATGCTTGGGCAATTTTTATAAGTACACGAAAGGATGAACATATGAAAAAGAAATTAAGATTTTTGTTTTTTGTCATTCTTATACTGATTGCAGTATTTTTTGTATATCCGTTTACTATGGATATTATAGACAAACCCATGTCCGACACAAACGCATCCGTTACAGTTAATATAAATGACGGAACATCTACTCTCGGTATAGGTAAAATTCTGAAAAATGACGGACTTATCCGAAACCAATATGCATTTCTGCTTAAGGTTAAGACAAGCAAGTTTAACGGCAAGCTCGGAAGCGGAAGCTTTACGCTTTCTCCGTCGATGAAGATGACAGAAATTATGAGTAAATTGTCTGAGCCAAAGCCTGTACTTGAAACCGTTACCGTAACATTTCCCGAAGGGTATTCCATAGAACAGATGGCAGAGGAGCTGGAAAAAAACTCAGTTGTGAGCAAAAAGGATTTTCTTGAGGCAGTAGGGGAGGAATATGACTTTGAATTTTTAAGGAATATTCCAAACGGAGATTATAACTATAGACTGCAGGGATTTCTCTTTCCGAGTACCTATGAATTTTATAAAAACAGCAGACCCCGTGAGGTAGTAGAAAAGATGCTTACAGCTTTTAATGATGTATACTCATCAATGAGCGGAAATTATGATAATATATTTGAAAATATAATCATAGCCTCTCTTATAGAAAAGGAAGCCAAGCTTGAGAGCGA
>JAZREC010000239.1:0-2198 GCA_045660605.1 Clostridia bacterium | reverse complement strand
TGTTGTTAAGGATTTTATAAATTCCGTTTCGGAAAAAGCACTTGGTTCTAATGTACTTGAGAGCCTTACACCTGCACAGCAGGTAATAAAAATAGTTAACGAAGAGCTTACGGCACTTATGGGAACAGAGGTTTCCAAATTAAATTTCGGCTCAGTATCTCCTGCAGTTATTATGATGGTTGGTCTTCAGGGTGCAGGTAAAACCACAACAAGTGCAAAGATAGGCGGAATTCTTAAAAATAAGGGCAAAAGACCTATACTTGCAGCATGCGATGTATACAGACCTGCCGCAAGAAAACAGCTAAAGGTAGTCGGAGAACAGCTTGGTGTTCCTGTTTTTTCGATAGACGAATCCAACGATGCTGTTGAGATAGCAAAAAATGCAGTTGAACATGCAAAACACTACAAAAACGATGTAGTAATCATAGATACCGCGGGACGGCTTCATCTTAATGAAGAACTGATGGATGAGCTTCTCAGAATTAAAGAAGAGGTTAATCCGTCCGAAATTCTTCTTACAATAGACGCAATGACAGGTCAGGATGCGGTAAATGTTGCAGAGGCTTTTAACGAAAAGCTTGATATTACAGGTGTTGTTCTTACCAAGCTTGACGGCGATACCAGAGGCGGTGCGGCATTATCTGTAAGAGCAGTAACAGGAAAACCGATTAAGCTTGTCGGTCAGGGAGAAAAGCTTAGCGATCTGGACTTCTTCTATCCCGACAGAATGGCTTCGCGAATTCTTGGTATGGGCGATATGCTCACACTCATAGATAAGGCTCAGGAGGCATTTGACGAAAAGCAGGCAAAAGAGCTCGAACAGAAAATACGCCGTAATACATTTACACTTGATGACTACCTTGACCAGATGAAGCAAATCCGCAAAATGGGTTCGTTTGCCGATATCCTCGGCATGCTCCCCGGCGTAAATAAACAGGCGTTAAACAGTGCAAATATAGATGAAAAGAAGATAGACCGCATACAGGCAATAATAACATCAATGACACCCAAGGAGAGAAACAATCCGGGGATTATAAATTACAGCCGAAAGAAGCGAATAGCTGACGGAAGCGGTACTAAACTGCAGGATGTAAATCAGTTTCTCAAGTCATTTGAGCAAATGCAGAAACTAATGAAACAATTTAGCGATCCGAAGAAGATGAAGCGCTCTATGGGCGGCTTTGGCAATTTCTTAAGATAGCGATTAAATATTGTTTATAAATTATTTTGGAGGTGAATTTTAATGGTTAAAATTCGTTTGAAGAGAATGGGTGCAAAGAAAGCTCCTTTCTACAGAGTAGTAGTTGCTGATTCAAGATATCCCAGAAACGGCAGATTTATCGAAGAAATCGGTACATTTGACCCCAAGACAGAGCCTTCTACAATCAAGATTGATGCAGAAAAGGCTAACAAGTGGCTTGCAACAGGTGCACAGCCTACAGATACTGTTAAGGAACTTCTCAAAATCAGTGGTATAATCAAATAATCATCGGGAGGATATGTCTTATGAAAGAGTTATTAGAATATATTGCAAAAGCTCTTGTTGACTTTCCAGATGATGTCACCGTTACAGAGGTTGACGGCGATCAGACCACCGTTCTTGAGCTTCGTGTCAACGAAGCCGATATGGGTAAGGTTATCGGTAAGCAGGGCAGAATTGCCAAGTCTATCCGTGCGCTTATCAAAGCGGCATCGGGCAGAGGCAGCAAGCGCGTTGTTGTCGAAATAGTTCAATAATTCAATTGAAAAGAGGCTGTAACAAAATGATTTTTGGGCATATGATAGCCGCAGAGTGTTCATTTTGTTATAGCCTCTTTGTTTGGAAAGAGGTATATTATGGACAAACTGATTGATGTAGGACAGATAGTAAATACACACGGACTTAAGGGTGAGGTAAAAATTAATATAAGAACAGACAGCCCTGAGGTTTTTGAGCTTTTTGACTTTGTATATACAGAGAGCGGTACCGAATATGAGGTTAAAGGTGTCCGCTATCAAAAAGGGTGTGTTCTTCTTAAGCTCAAGGGTATAGATGATGTTGATGATGCCGAAAGAATGAGAGGAACAGTGCTTTATGCAAAGAGAGATATATTTTCCTCTCTTCCCGAGGATACCTATCTTGTTGCAGATATTATAGGCCTTGAGCTCAGGGAAGGACAAAGCATATACCGAAGGGTTTCTGATGTACTTACAACAGG
>JAZREC010000238.1:0-6479 GCA_045660605.1 Clostridia bacterium | reverse complement strand
ATTCCTATAAGCTCACTAAGTCTCTCTAGGTTTATTCCGTTTACCTTAACCGACTTATTCTGCGATATATATATATCTGCCGTATTTTCTCTTCCGCCCGACTCAAAGTCTATTCTTATATGAGAATAGTCCTTTTCAAATTTTATTACTTCTTTGTCGTTGACACTGCGAAATGATTTGCAGGTACAAAAATAATAAAGTGCCTCTATTATATTTGTTTTGCCCTGACCGTTAAGACCAAAGAAGACATTTTTTTCTCTGTCAAATGAAATTTTCTGACTTTCGTAATTACGAAAGTTCTCCATATACAGATTTTTGATAACCATTATTTTGTAACCTTCAGCTCAAATCTCTGTCCCTCAAATTCTATAACAACAGTATCCTCGGGATATATTTTCTTTCCTCTTCTCAGTTCTTCTTCACCGTTTACATACACATATCCGTTTGTGATAAGATATTTTGCGTCTCCGCCGTTTTCTGTAATATTTGCAAATTTAAGAAGCTGGTCCAATTTTATAAATTCTGTCTCTATTTTGATAATTTCCATATTATTAACCTTTCAGCCTTATAGGAAGAACCATGTATATAAATCCTTCTCCCTCTACAGGTTTAATTACGCACGGACTCTGAGCGGTATTGAATTCAAACCTTGCCTGCTCTGCCTCTATGCTCTTTAATGTATCTGTAAGAAGCTTTGATGCAATTCCTATCTTAAGGTCATCTCCGTGATGCTCTATATGCATGCTTTCATCAAAGTTACCCTTTTTTGAAATACATTCTATTCTTAGCTTATCCTCTTCGAGATTTAAGATTATAGGAATTTTCGGGTCATCATAGTTTATGATGATTGATGCTCTCTCTACCATATCAAGAAAATTCTTGACATTGGTTTTCATATCTATTGTTGCATTGGTAGGAATAAATTTATTGTAATCCATAAATTCTCCTTCAAGAAGTCTTGAATTTACAATAAATGTATCAAATGCAAACATTACGCTGTTTGCCTGAACTGTTATATCAACAATTGTAGAATCGTCCTTTAATATCTTAAGAAGCTCATTTAGTGCTCTTCCGGGCACAACAAAGGACATATCCTCATAGCCTGTTTCGGGAATTACCTGATTTCTAAGTGCTAGTCTGTATCCGTCTATTGATACTACCTTAAGGTTAGAATGATTTATTTCAAACTTGGAGCCTGTAAGAATAGGTCTGCTCTCATTATTTGAGATAGCAAAGATTGTGCTTCTTATAACACTCTTTAAGTCTTTTGAATATATACGGAAGCTGTCACCGTCTTCAAGCTTTTTGATTTCGGGATATCCGTCGCTGGGAAGATAAAGAATATTAAACTTGGTGTTTAAACAGCTTATCTTCATTTCGTTTTTGTTATCTGTTTCTATTTCTACAGGACCGTCAGGAAGCTTACGGACAATATCTGCAAAAATTCTTGCATCTACGATTATGCTTCCCTCGTCATATATGTCTGCATCAAAAATACTTTCTATAGAAAGGTCAAGGTCGCTTCCGCTCATTTTGATTTTGTCAGAAGCTTCGATTTTGATACCCTTTAATATATCTATTGCACAGGCATTGTTGATAGCTTTTGTAACTATTGATATCGAATGTTCAAGAATATTTTTTTCACACATGAATTTCATAATCATTCATTCCTTTACAAATAAATAATAATAATTATATATTTTAATTTTAGTAGTAGCAGTAGGGGCGGTTGATAAGTGGAAAACTTTATCTCTTCCGCTTGTCCCTTGGCAAAAGCCGTGTTTATAAGTTAATCATGTTATCAATTTTGAAGACCTTAAAATGTGGATTGATTTTTAAAGGATTTTTTTGTTTATAACTATAAACAAAATTATGTGTATAAGTTTCTTAAATCCAGAATATATGCATATTGGGAAATGTTAATTCTTTATGTTATTTATGATGTTATCCACAAGCTTTATTTTTGCTTTATCTTTTTCTCTATCTTCTTTAATTCTTTTTATACCATGGATGATTGTTGAATGGTCTCTTCCTAAGAATTCTTCAATCTGGGGCAGTGTATAATTTGTTATTTCTTTCATTATATACATAGCTATCTGTCTCGGATACGCTATTTTTTGAGATCTCGAAGAAGAAAGAAGGTCATTTTCGTTAAGATTACAATATTTTTCCACATTCGATACTATATACTGAGGTGTAATTGTCTTTTTTGTTTCTGTTTCGTAATCCTTTATTACTTTTTTTGCGAGATCCATGTTGATGTCTCTCTTCATAAGAATGTGGTAGCTTTTTATCATTTTTACCGCACCTTCGAGCTCTCTTATGTTTGAAGTAATCTGTTCTGCTATATATCTTAATATATTATGTTCAATTTCTATACCTATCTGGTCAGCCTTTTGCTTAAGTATAGCAATTCTTGTTTCAAGGTCGGGAGGATTGATATCGTGAATACCGCTGCTCTCAAATCTTGTGCGAAGTCTCTCTTCAAGTGTATAAAGCTCTCTTGGGGGGCGGTCGCTTGTGATAACAATATGCTTGCTTTCCTGATACAGAGCATTGAATGTATGGAAAAATTCTTCCTGAGTATTTTCCTTGCCTCCGATAAACTGAATATCGTCTATAAGAAGGATATCAACTGTTCTGTATTTATCCCTGAATTCCTGATTTCTGTCGTCCTTGATAGCATTAACAAGGTCTATTGTAAACTGCTCGCTTGTTGTATAAAGAATTTTGACCTCGGGTTTGTTTTTGAGTACCTCATGGCAAATCGCGTGCATAAGGTGTGTTTTTCCGAGTCCTACTCCTCCGTGAAGAAACATGGGGTTGTAGTCGCTGTGCTTGCCGTCTATGATACACTGCGCAATATTTTTTGCAATAGCGTGTGCAAGCTCATTTGATTTACCTATAACAAAGGTGTCGAAAGTATATTGTGGATTTAAGTGCATTCCGATATTTCTTTCTTTTACAGGTTCTTTTTCCTGAGATTTTACTCTTATTTCAATATCGTATTCGGACTTTTTAATATATGTGAGTGCATTTTGAATAAGAGTAACATATCTGGATTCAACCATCTGCTTACAGTACTCATACGGAACCTCAAGAGTGAGTTTATCCACAGAGATATCCACAGGGATTATGGTTTCTATCCATGTTTTGAAGCTCAGAGGCATAATGTCCGTTTGTATGATATCAAGGACTTTCTGCCATGTAATTACAAGGTCATTCATTCTAAATAACTCTCCTAAAAAATTTTATTCACATAGTTGTATAAAATGTTGATAATTCTATCAACAGAAAATTACCAATATATATCATAATTATACCAAAAAAAAATGCAAATTTCAAGTAAAATTTAAAAAATTGCCCTTTTAATAAAAAAACAAATTTTGAAAATAAGGAGAGCCATGTATTATAAAATACATGGCTCAGGGGCAAATTTTGAATTTTTTATTAAATCAGAGGTTTAAGCTCCTCTATTTTTTCCAGTGCTCTTTGGGATATAAGTGCATTTTTTTCTCTCTTTTTTCTAACTTTCATTCCCAGCGGAGAGATAATTCCAAAGGTTACATTCATAGGCTGAAGCTCACCCGAATTATCCTCGGAAATATAGTGCGAAAGTGCACCGATTGCGGTTTCTTTTCCGAAATCTATCATTTCTTCACCCAAAAGAAGCTTTGCCATATTTATTCCTGCACTCATTCCGCTCGATGCCGATTCCACATAACCCTCGACACCTGTTATCTGTCCTGCAAAGAAAACCTTTGGATGCTTTTTAAGCTGATAATATTTATTGATAACTCCGGGTGAATTTATAAATGTATTTCTGTGCATAACTCCGTAGCGGACAAACTGAGCGTTCTCTAAACCCGGTATCATGGAAAAAACTCTTTTCTGCTCGCCAAATTTGAGATGTGTCTGAAATCCGACAATATTATAAAGAGTAGCATCCTTGTTGTCCTGTCTAAGCTGAACTACCGCATGAGGAAGAGACATATCGCTGTGGGGATTTTCAAGTCCCACAGGCTTCAGCGGTCCGAAAAGAAGTGTGTCCTTTCCTCTTTTTGCCATTGTTTCCACAGGCATACACCCCTCAAAAACCGTCTCTTTTTCAAATCCGTGAAGCTGAGCGGTCTCGGCATTTATAAGCTCGGTATAAAATGCCTCGTACTGTTCCTTGGTCATGGGACAGTTGATATAGTCCGCAGTTCCCTTGTTATATCTTGATGCCTTGTATGCCTTGGACATATCAATGCTCTCAAAGGTTACAATCGGTGCCGCGGCATCAAAGAAATGAAGATAATCATTTCCTATAACTTCTCTTATATTTTCATAAAGTAAATCAGATGTAAGAGGACCCGATGCTACTATTGTATATTCGTCTGTGTCGATTTTTTCGGTTTCCTCGCATACAATCTCTATATTTTCGTTTTGCATAAGCTTTTGTGTAACAAGCCTGGAAAATTCAAATCTGTCTACCGCAAGAGCTCCGCCTGCAGGGACCCTTGCAGTATCGGCACACTCCATGATGAGAGAGTCCAGTTCCCTCATTTCCTGCTTTAGAAGTCCTACGGCATTTTCAAGAGAGTCGGACCTTAAGGAATTTGAACAGACAAGCTCGCAAAAGCTGTCCAGTGAATGTGCGGGCGAAAACTTTTTTGGTTTCATTTCATATAGCTTAACCTTAATGCCTCTTTTGGCAAGCTGATATGCCGCCTCGCATCCTGCAAGACCTGCTCCGATTACTTTTACTGTCATTTATTATTCGCCTCACATTCGGGGCAGTATTTTTTCTTTGCCTTTCCTGCTTTTTCATAGAGCACAGAACCGCATTTTTCACATTTTTCTGTTGTCGGTTTGTCCCATGAGGTAAAGTCGCATGCGGGATAGGACATACATCCATAGAAAATTTTGCCTCTTCTTGACTTCTTTTCTATAACCTCGCTTCCGCATTTCGGACAGGGAATTCCTGTTCCCTTTACTATTGCCATGGTATTTCGGCATTCAGGAAAGCCCGGGCATGCAAGAAATCTTCCGAATTTGCCCATTTTGTATACCATAAGTCTTCCGCATTTGTCGCATTTGATGTCGGAAACCTCGTCTGCTACTTCAATATGTCCGATTTTTTCTTCTGCTTCCTTGAGAGTTTCTTCAAACGGGCCGTAGAAGTTTCCGATGAGGTCCTTCCACTCGATACTTCCTTCCTCAACCTTATCGAGACTTGTTTCCATATTTGCGGTAAAGTCTGCATCTACAATATTTTGGAAGTTTTCGCACATGATGTCATTTACAACCATTCCTAAGTTTGTGGGAGAAAGAGCTTTTTTGTTTCTTACCACATATCCTCTTGCTATGATAGTTGTAATTATCGGTGCATAGGTACTAGGTCTGCCTATTCCGTTTTCTTCAAGTGTTTTGATAAGCGAAGCCTCGGTGTATCTTGCAGGGGGCTGTGTAAAGTGCTGATGGCTCTCTATCTTTTCACACTTTGGAGTGTCTCCCTCTTTGATATCGGGAATTTTGGCTTCTTTCTTTTCATCGCTGTCGTTGCTCTCGGTATAAAGCAGACTAAAGCCGTCAAACTTAACCGTCTGACCTGTTGCACGGAATATATGCGAATTAACCTCAAGGTCTGCACTTACGGTATCGTATACCGCATCTGTCATCTGGCTTGCGATAAATCTTTCCCATATAAGCTTATATATCTTATACTGGTCGGGTGTAAGCGAATCCTTAACGCTTTCGGGTGTGATTTCCGCATATGTCGGTCTTATTGCCTCATGTGCGTCCTGAGAGCCTTTCTTTGTCTTATATATTCTTGCTTTTGGTGTAAGGTAAGCCTTGCCGTAGGCAGAATCTATATATCCTCTTGCATCGCTTATTGCATCGTCGGATACTCTCAGCGAGTCTGTTCTCATATATGTTATAAGACCTATAAGACCCTTGCCCTTGATGTTCATACCTTCATACAACTGCTGTGCCGCCTGCATTGTCCTCTGAGAAGTAAAGGAAAGCTTTCTTCCTGCCTCCTGCTGAAGTGTTGAGGTAATAAAAGGCGGTGCGGGGCTCTTTTTCTTGGAAGCGGTTTTGATTGTCTTTACGCTGAAGCTGTGTCCCTGAATTTCCGAGAGAATTTTGTCTGCCTGCTCCTTGGTATTGATTTCTGTTTTCTTGCCGTTTTTGCCGTAGTAATCTGCCTTGAACTTCTTTTTGTTGTTACTGAGGCTTGCTTCTATCTTCCAATATTCCTTTGACTCAAAATCATTTATTTCTTTTTCCCTGTCGCAGATAAGCTTTGTTGCCACAGACTGAACTCTGCCGGCGCTAAGACCCTTTCGTACCTTTTTCCACAGTATCGGACTTATCTTGTAGCCCACTATTCTGTCAAGAACTCTTCTTGCCTGCTGTGCATCTACAAGGCTTTCGTCTATAACGCGGGGTTCCTTTATTCCTGCGCTTACCGCTTTTTTTGTAATTTCGTT
>JAZREC010000237.1:0-2282 GCA_045660605.1 Clostridia bacterium | reverse complement strand
GATTATGTAATTATATTTAATTATATTATATAAAACATTCTATAAGGAGGTTTTACTATGAGCGAAACTAAAGCTCCCGCTTTTGTAGCCACAGTGGAACAAGAAGAAAAACTTCAGGCAGTTATTGCTAAGTACAAAGGTACCGAAGGTGCGCTTATACCTGTTCTTCACGAAGCACAGGGTATATTCGGTTATCTTCCTATCGAAGTACAGCAGATGATTTCGGACGGACTTGATGTTCCTATGTCAGAAATCTACGGTGTAGTAACATTCTACACACAGTTTACCATTAACCCCAAGGGTAAATATCACATTGGTGTTTGCCTTGGTACAGCTTGCTATGTTAAGGGCAGCGGTGACATCATTGAAAAAATCAAAGAAAAGCTTAACATCGATGTAGGCGAATGTACACCCGACGGTAAGTTCTCACTTGAGGCTACCAGATGTATCGGTGCGTGCGGACTTGCTCCTGTACTTACTGTTAAGGAAGAAGTATACGGCAGACTTACAGTAGATGATGTAGAAGACATACTCGCAAAATACGCTGACTAATCCAATGACAGAACTTTCGTTGCATATTCTGGATATTGTCCAAAATTCTATAAAAGCTCTTTCTTCGCTTATAGAAATAAATATAAACGAAGACACCGACAAAAACCAGCTTGTTATAGTAATTAAGGACAATGGTTGCGGGATGGATGAAGAATTTCTTAAAGATGTTGTCAATCCTTTTCGCACAACTCGTACAACCCGAAAGGTTGGTCTCGGACTTTCACTATTTAAAAATGCGTGTGAACTTACGGGCGGTCATCTGGAGATAACTTCAAAAATCAATGAAGGTACATGCGTCAAAGCATATTTTGTTTATGACAGCATTGACAGACAGCCAATAGGGGATATGGCATCAACCATGTCAACAATTATTGGCGGAAATGACAAAATCGATTACATATACACTCACAGCTTTGATGGCAAAGAATTTACTCTTTCTACAAAAGAAATGAGAGAAATGCTTGGTCCTGAAATAGAACTTTCAAACAATGATGTTCTTAGCTGGATAGAGGGATATGTAACAGAACAAATCGAAAATTTATACGGAGGTGCAAGATAAATGAAAAGTTTAGCTCAGCTCGAAGAATTAAGAAATAAAACTTTAGCAAAAATCAATCTCAGAAAAGATGATGAAGACAGCATCCGTGTTGTTGTAGGTATGGCTACATGCGGTATTGCAGCAGGTGCAAGACCCGTACTCAAAGCTATGATGGAAGAAATAGAAAAGAGAAATCTTGGCGAAAAGGTTTTTGTTACACAGACAGGCTGTATAGGTCTTTGCAAGCTTGAGCCTATCGTTGAAGTGTATATGCCCAAGGGCGAAAAGATTACTTATGTAAAAATGACTGCAGAAAAGGCAGTTAAGGTAGTTAACGATACTCTCGTTAACGGTAAGGTAATAAATGAATACACCGTTGGTGCAAATGATAAATAAGGGGGATAATTCAAATGGATTTAGCAAGAGCTCATGTCCTTGTCTGCGGCGGTACTGGTTGTACCTCCTCAGGAAGTGAAAAAATAATTAATAAATTTGAATCCTGCCTTGCAGAAAAAGGTCTTTCGGAAGAAATAAAGGTTATAAGAACAGGTTGCTTCGGTCTTTGTGCTTTGGGTCCGATAGTAATTGTTTATCCCGAGGGTGCTTTTTACAGCATGGTAACAGAAGATGATGTGGCTGAAATAGTTGACGAACATCTTCTCAAGGGCAGAATAGTAAAGAGACTTCTCTACAAAGAGACAGTGGTTGATGATAACAACATCAAATCTCTTAACGAGGTTGATTTCTACAAGAAACAGCAGCGTATAGCACTCAGAAACTGCGGTGTTATCAATCCCGAAGAAATCGATGAATACATTGCTTTCGGCGGCTATACTGCACTTGGTAAGGTTCTTACCGAAATGAAGCCTCAGGAGGTTATTGATGAAATCAAGGCATCAGGACTCAGAGGAAGAGGCGGCGGCGGATTCCCCACAGGTCTTAAGTGGCAGTTCACTGCAAACTCTGTAAATGATAAGAAGTATGTTGCATGTAATGCCGACGAGGGTGACCCCGGTGCATTCATGGACAGAAGTATACTCGAGGGCGATCCTCACTCTCTCATAGAGGCTATGGCAATTGCTGCATACGCTGTAGGTGCTGATCAGGGTTATGTATATATCCGTGCTGAGTATCCTATTGCTGTTAACAGACTTAATATCGCTATAGACCAGGCAAGAGAATACGGACTTCT
>JAZREC010000236.1:0-2349 GCA_045660605.1 Clostridia bacterium | reverse complement strand
GTCGTAGTATGAGAATGATAGCTTTTGAAGATGAGAGAAGAGATCGTGTCTCATGTCCGTCTCGATCTTGGTTCCCATAATGTGACCGACGGATGCCATGTAATAGTTGGCAACTGTGTCTATCGCTCTGAGAATTACGTACAGTATCGCGCAGTTGACGATGAGCGGCACGGTAAGCGAAGCTATATCGTCGGTAGCTCGTCCCGTTATCTCTCGTACTATCATCGGAAGCACAAGCTCGCATACGGTAGAAAAAACCGCACACAAAAGGTCAATTATTATAAGCCATATGTACGGCTTGTAGTAGGGGATAAATGTTTTGACCGAAGAAAATTTCTGTGACATAAATTCTGTTCCTTTCCTTTGTCATATGATTTCTATTACAGAAGACATAAGCCCTCTGCCTTTTCCGAGACCTCTGTGCGAATATAAATCTTCCTTGTTACAGCATGTACAAAGGTCGCTTGTGTATATTTTCTCCACACCCATGTTTTCGAGAATGTGCTTGTTTAAGAGCATGAGGTCGATATGATATCTTCCGTCTATGATATATATTGCGTCTTCATGTGGGAATTTCTTTTTGAAGTCCATGTATAAATCTTCCGAAACCTCATAGCATGAACCGCATATGGCAGGGCCAATGGTGCATATCACATCCTTTGGATTTGTAGAAAATTTGTCTGCCATTGCATCAAGAGTTTTTGCAGAGAGTTTTTTGTAGGTGCCCCTCCAACCGCAATGAGCGTTGCCTATTGCATGGTTTTTTGTATCAATATACGATATGGGCACGCAATCGGCTGTGTGTATTACAAGAGATACATTTTTTCTGTCTGTTATAAGGGCATCGACATCTGAATAATCCTTGTCAGTAAATATCCCTTTTCCTCTGTCGCTTTCTGTTACATAACGCACATTGTCGCTGTGCGTTTGCGATGCAAACACAAGGTTTTTAACATCAAATCCCGCTGCGGAGCAAAATCTTCTGTAGTTCTCTGTGACATTTTCCCTTGTGTCGCTTGTAGAAAAACCAAGATTAAGGCTTCTCAGCATACCCTCTGTTGACACTCCGCCGTGTCTTGTAGATACTGCGTGATTGACAAAGTCAGCATCTTTGGGTAACTTGTATCTTAATAAGGGAACACCGTTTATTTCAGTTATATTAAAAACCCTGGAATTCATTGAGGAAACAACCTTTCGTTTATTTTGTATGAAATCATACCAAATCCAATTCCAAACAGAGCACCTGCGAGTACATCTGTGGGGTAGTGTACACAAAGATATATTCTGGAAAGACCCATAAATACTGCAACAATCAATGCAAATAATCCCGCTTTTTTGAAATACTTCCGAAGCGATGAGGCAAATGCAAATGATGCCATAGTGTGTCCCGACGGGAATGAACCGTCAAGAAGAGGCGGTATTATTATCTGTATTTCTTTGTCAAAATTATACGGGCGTATTCTTCCTACAAGAGGTTTTAATATGAGATTGCCAAGTATAAGACAAATAACAAGAGAAAGTGCACAGCATATGCCTGCTTTTCTTGTCTTTTTAAACATCAGCATCACAAGGGACAGAATAATCCACAGAGCACCCTTGTTGCCCAGTATGGAAATAAATTCAAATAAACCGTCAAAAAACGGATTGGAGACCATTGATGCAATATATTTAAGTATTTCTGCTTCTATGTAATTCATAAAATAATCACCTTTACTAGTATAAACCATTTCTTATTTCTTAGTCAAACACTATTTTGTTTCATTTTTTATATTGGAGGGCGAAACGCCGTACTTTTTCTTGAATGCTCTGCTGAAATACAGGGGGTCGTCATATCCGACAGCAGATGCCACATCGCTTATAGTGTCAAAGTTTCCGCCGTCTATGATTGCCTTTGCGTGCGAAATCCTTTTTGATATAATATAATCCTGAGGACTTGCCGAGAACCTTGAGTGAAATATTCTGCGGAAATATGTGTCCGAAATTCCGCACATAAGATGCAGGGAATCAGCCCTCAGAGAGCTGTCAAATATATGGCCTCTCAGGTATGCCACAGCAGGCTCTATTATATGGAATTTCTTCTTTTGGGAGTATTCCAGATTTTCCACCGAGGATATGTAAGCCAGCAGACTGTACATCATCGAAAGACACTTGTATTTCTCGGATTGGTTACCAAAATTCCATAGTACAGGAAGATGCGAAAATATGTACTGAGCCTCTGCAAAATTTTCCAAAGAAAATTTAATGGGAGAAGCATCGGGTATTTGAGCTTCAAAGGTTATAGCAGAATATCTGCATTCTTCATTTTCTAGTACTGCAAAGTTATACCAAACATCCTTTGGCAGAAAAATT
>JAZREC010000235.1:0-2657 GCA_045660605.1 Clostridia bacterium | reverse complement strand
CTTAATAGCAGTCTTAGTCATATCATCATCACAACAGCCTGCTGCAAAAGATAAATCTATCTTGTTTTTGATATCGTCAGATACAGTATATTCTCCCTTTTCGGAAAGGTCATTCATATACTTTGAAGCAAGCTTATCATCAAAATCAGAAACTATATAAAGAAGTCTCTCAAGGTTTGAAGAAATGATGATATCCATTGAGGGTGATATAGTTGTATAAAAGTCTCTGTTCTTGCTATATGTACCGCTCGAAATAAATTCTGTAAGAACACTGTTTTTATTTGAGGCACAAATAAGTTTATTTACAGGCAGACCCATTTCCTTAGCATAATATGCTGCAAGGATATTTCCGAAATTGCCTGTGGGTACACAAATGTTTATTTTGTCACCTAAGCTAATCTCTCCATCCTTTAACATATCTGCATATGCGCTGAAATAATATACAATCTGAGGCACAAGTCTTCCCCAGTTGATAGAGTTTGCGCTTGAAAGTGCATATCCCTTCCCGAGAAGTTCAGCTTTATACTGTTCGTCAGTAAAAATTTTCTTTACACCTGTCTGTGCGTCATCAAAATTACCCTTGACGGCAACAACAGATACATTTGAACCTTCCTGAGTTACCATCTGAAGCTTCTGAATCTGCGAAACGCCCTCTTCGGGATAGAAAACCTGTATTACAGTACCGTCAACATCGCGGAATCCCTCAAGAGCGGCTTTTCCTGTATCGCCTGATGTTGCAACAAGAATTGCAATCGTATTATCCTCGCCTGTTTTTCTGACAGCTCTTGTAAGTAGATGGGGAAGTATCTGAAGAGCCATATCCTTAAACGCACATGTCGGTCCGTGCCAAAGCTCAAGAATATACATATTATCATCGAGCTTTTTTACAGGTGCGGTGTTATCCGAGCCGAATTTGTCTATAGTATATGCACTCATGCAGCACTCTTTGATTTCTTCTTCGGTATAATCGCTTAAGAATTCCTTGAGGACTGTAAATGCACGGTCAACATATTTCATATCGGCAAGAGAGCGGATTTTTTCCGGTGAAAACTGAGGTATTGTCTCCGGAACGAACAGACCTCCGTCCTTAGAAATTCCTCTTTTTATAGCTTCTGCCGATGAGATTTTTATATTTTTATTTCTTGTACTTTGGTATTTCATCAATGTGACCTCCGAGTGATAATTTTCAGCATTACTTAAGTATTATCTTATGGAATACCTTTTTGCCTTTTTTGATTATTATTTCTCCGTTATTAAATACAGAGCTGTCTATAACCATATTGAAGTCGGTAACCTTGTTTCCGTCAACACTTACACCGCCCTGCTGTACAAGTCTTCTGCCCTCGCCCTTTGAGGGTATGAGACCTGCGATAAGCATAATGTCAAGTATAGTTTTGCCAAGGTCGGCATCTGTTATTTCTGTTGTGGGCATATCCGCATTGTTTGTACCGCCTCCAAAAAGTGCAAGAGCGGCTTCCTGTGCCTTTGTTGCCTCTTCTTCACCATGAACAAGCTTGGTTACCTCATATGCAAGAACCCTCTTTGCCTTATTGATTTCGGCATCCTTGTACTGAGCCATAACTTCTATCTCTTCAAGCGGAAGGAATGTAAGAAGCTTAAGGCATTTGATAACATCAGCATCGTCAACATTAACCCAATACTGATAGAAATCATAAGGCGATGTCTTGTTGGCATCAAGCCAGAGAGCACCGCTCTGGGTCTTACCCATTTTCTTACCCTCACTGTTGGTAAGAAGAGTAAATGTCATGCCGTATGTCTGCTTCTGGTCCTTCTTACGGCAAAGCTCAATACCGCCAAGGATATTTGACCACTGGTCGTCTCCGCCGAGTTCTATCTTACAATCGTATTTTCTGTTTAGCATAAGAAAATCATAGCTCTGCATAAGCATATAGTTAAACTCAAGGAAAGAAAGACCTTTTTCAAGTCTCTGCTTGAAGCATTCTGCAGTTAACATTCTGTTTACGGAGAAGCAAGCACCGATATCTCTCAAAAATTCTATATAGTTAAGCTCAAGAAGCCAATCGGCATTATTTACCATTATAGCCTTACCGTCAGAGAAATCAATAACTCTGCCGAGCTGTTCCTTAAATCTCTCGCAGTTGTAATCTATGGTTTCCTTTGTCATCATGGAACGCATATCAGTTCTTCCCGAGGGGTCTCCAACATGACCTGTACCGCCTCCAACAAGGGCAATCGGTCTGTGTCCTGCATCCTGCATATGCTTCATAACAACCATTTGAAGAAAATGTCCTACATGAAGGCTGTCTGCCGTGGGGTCAAAGCCAATGTAAAATGTTACTTTCTCATTTTCAAGAAGATTTCTGATTTCTTCCTCATGCGTAACTTGTGCAATAAGTCCGCGTTCTTTCAGTGTATCATAAACGCTCATCTATATTCCTCCGTAAAGTTATTTGTTGTAAATTATCAAATTTAATTGTAACATATTTATAATTGAATTTCAAGCATTATTTATGTAAAAGAGAATATGCATATCTGCCTGTCTGTGATAAAAGCCAGTCATAAAATCCAAATACCGCAATTCCGCCTATATAGAGCAATGGCAATGCATACGGCAAGGTCAGATTAAAAGCAAGCTTCGTAACAGCATAAACAGATGTAAAATAAAGTGTATACAT
>JAZREC010000234.1:0-4754 GCA_045660605.1 Clostridia bacterium | reverse complement strand
AAGACCTCAAACGGTTATGCCAAAACGAAAGTATTATTAAAGAATAACGCTATTGCTTTGGACGGCTGGCGTTATTTTTTTATGGTTATGATTAACACAATTAAAGTGATAATATATATCATTATGTACACATATTCCATAGCTATCACCTCCTTATCAAAGAGATGATGGCATAACCGCCCAGCTGTTACACTGTTTTAAGTCTTACCTTTTATCAGATTTCTCCGACAAAAACATTATATAACATATTTTTTGCTATTTCAACACTTTTTTATAAAAATCACACTGTACTGCTAATTAATTTCAAACCTTCATAATCCTCGGCGAAACAACCGAAAGCACAACGGCCGTAATAATTATCTCAGGTATCATATAAGAGCCGTTATACACTATAGAATAAATCGGAATTGAGTCCGTATCTGCAATTGCACCCCATATAAGAATTCCTGATATAATATGAAACACATACCGCATAGATGTAACTATAACCCCGCTTAAAGGCACGGCAAACGGTCGGTTTCCTATTCTTTTTGTAAAAAATCCCGCAAGTCCCAGAATAGTAAATGCACCTATGTAGTCAAGAAAAACCACCCCTGCAAATGTAAAAAAGCCCGATGCGGGAGGCACATAAAAGCCCGTCATCATCTGAATAAGCGAGAACACAAAGCCTGTAATAAGTCCCCATTTTGTGCCGAGCATTACCGAGGTGAGAATAATCGGAACCATGCTTGCAAGGGTAACACTTCCTCCGCCGAGCCACGGTGCAGGTATAAGCTTGGAAACCATAACAAGCACAAACGAAAGTGCACACATAACGGCACTTAAAGTCATTTTTTTGATTTTAGACACTGCAATACATCCCCCTCATCTAATAAAAAAGAGATTATCCCTAAGGACAATCTCCGTTATGTTGCGATATATTTTCCTACGCCGGCATTATCCGTATCAGGTTCATGGGTCGGAATTCTCAATTCCCTCTCAGCCTTTATAAAAGCTCCCCCGTATTTTTGATGATTGTAACACATAATTTTCCACCTGTCAAGAGTACAATTTTGATTTTGTGTATAATTATTTTGATTTGTTTTGTCTTATTCTTGATTTTTCAGGCAAACTGTTGTACAATGATTTTATCAATGATAAAATCGTGGGAGGACTAGCTTATGCTCAGAATAGGAATAATAGGATGCGGAAATATATTTACAATGCACGCAACAAGTGCACATCATCTGGAAAATTCAGTAATTGTCGGTGTCTGCGATATTAAGAAGGACAGAGCAGACAAGGCAGCGGAAAAATATAATTGTAAGGCGTATTACGATTACAAGGAACTCATAAACAAAGAAAATATAGATGCAGTTCATGTTTGTGTACCACACTATCTTCACCCCATTATCTCAAGATATGCAATAGAGGCAGGAGTTCATGTTCTTTGCGAAAAGCCCATGAGCATAAAGTACAGCGACGCCGTGGAGAATGTAAGACTCGCTGAGGAAAAGGGCGTAAAATACGGAATTATATTCCAAACCAGATTTGGTAATGCTACAAGATTTGTTAAATCCAAAATCGAGGACGGAACTCTCGGAAAGGTCATTTCTGCAAGAGTAGTCCTCACATGGTGCAAGGATGACACCTATTACAGCCTTTCCGACTGGAAGGGTACATGGGACAAAGAGGGCGGAGGCGTTCTCATTGACCAGGCAATACATTCCGTTGACCTTGCAAACTGGTTTATAGATGACGAGCCTGTGAGCGTAAAGGCACACCTTTCCAACAGAGGACACTCGATTATGGAGGTTGACGATACCGCAGAGGGCTTTATAAGATACAAAAACGGTGCAACCCTCGGCTTCTGGGCTATGAACAACTATGGCTGTGACGAGCCGATAGAAATCCGCCTTCTCTGTGAAAACGGCAAGGTTACAATGGACTATAACAATGCAGAAATCGTCTTAGAAGACGGCACATGCCTTTATGCCAAGAAAACCGATGAATCCGTTGTTGAATATGAGAACGGAAAGGATTACTGGGGTTATAATCATATCAGACAGATTGCAGACTTCTATGACGCGATAGAAAATGACAGAGAACCCGAAATAAGCGGAAGGACCGCACTCAAAATACAGAAGCTTATTTGCGATATATACGAAAAAGGCAGAGAAAATTTTGAAAGAAACTGAAAAAGGCGGTGAACCCTTTAATGAAATACAGACTCAAAGTCGCAGACCTGATTTTTGATATTGACAGCTTTCCCGACGAAACAACGGAAAGGATGTTTGAGTCGTATATGACAGAGGACACCTCGGAGACGCACCTCCGTATTATTTGCACTATGACGGATACAAAGATTAAAGAACCCGACAGCACAAAGCTTACCGAGAGAGAAGAGGTCAACTGGTACTCATCGGGTGACGGATGCTACAGCATATGCTTCTATGACTTTATAAACGACATAATATGTGCAAGGATAGACTATGATAACAACAGGAAAAAAGCCGATGTCTCCGTTTATGATGTAAAAAAACACCTCGGAATAGATGCCGATGCCGTACTTTGTAATGTACTGGAGAGGGTGTTCCGCCTCGCACTAGTGTTTAACGGTGGTTTTGTAATGCATGCATCCTCAATTGTCCACGACGGATACGGAATGGCATTTTCTGCAGAGTCGGGAACAGGCAAGTCAACCCATACGGGTCTTTGGATGAAGGTGTACCCCGGAACATACATACTAAATGACGATGCCCCTGCACTCAGAAAGCTTGACGGCACATGGTATATATACGGAACCCCGTGGGCAGGCTCTACGGGAATAAATGCCAACACCTCTGTACCGCTGAAGTCTGCTGTGTTTCTGGAAAGGAGCGAGGTTAACAAAATCCGCCCCTGCTCTGCACTTGAGGGCATAAAGAGACTTTTTGAAGCGATTATACATCCTGTATCGGACGAGCTTGTAAATATAACGCTTTCTGTGGTTTCCGACTTTATTGCGACAGCACAGCTTTGTGTACTGGGATGCAATATGACGGATGATGCACCAAGAACCGTAAGAGAATATCTGTTTGACAAATGATATGAATTCTAAAACCGAAAGGATTAAAATATTATGAAAAAGCTTACAGCACTTACACTTGCAGTTGTTATGACACTTATGTCCCTTGGCGGAATAAGTGCTATGGCACAGACAGCGTTTGCCGATATAGACGGCACCCATTGGGCAATGGCATCTGTAGAAAGACTTGTTACAGAGGGTACAATCAACGGCTTCCAGGACGGAACCTTCCGTCCGCTCGGAATTGTAAGCCGTGCGGAATTTGTCAAGATGCTTGGCAAATCCGATGTTAAGTTCGAAAAGGACTTTAACGATGTTCCCAAGGATCACTGGGCATATGACTATGTAATGTACTCCCGCCTTGACGGTGATGCAAACGGTAACTTCAATCCCGCGAGCGCCATAACAAGAGGCGAGGCTGCTTCTCTTCTCTATAAGAGATATGCAAACGGAGCAAAGGAAATTGCACCAAATTATATAACAAGCCAGTGGGATGATGCAAATGTTGCATCATGGGTATATAATACAGGACTTATGGTCGGAGGAGATATGCTCAATCTCCGCCTAGGCGATACCCTTACAAGAGCGGAAGCGGCAGTTCTTATCGTAAGAGCAAAGGACCTTAACCCGAGTAATAAGAGAAACTTTATAGACAACTTCTCAGACGATGTATATAAGGCAGTTTATGACGGCTCACGCATCTTTGATACACCCTATGATGCAAACGGCACCATCACATATGAGGAGCTTTCTGCCGCTGTAATGAGATATCAGTACAAATACAGAAACCCCGCAATCAAGTATAACTTTGATATCCTCTATGACGGAGCTTATGCAAAGTACTGGAGTATAGCGGTAGGATATGCACTTGATAATAAGGGCATAACAGCAACCAAAGCAGAGGCATCAAAGAGCGTTACAGTAGAGGATGCAATTTCGATGCTCACACTCGGAGCTGTAAACAACGAATTCTTCTTCTCGGGAGTAATCAAACCCGACGGCAGCAGCTATGAGGGAGTAACACTAGGAGACAACAAATTCTCGGATAACATGAGATATGCCCATGCCTTTGGTATCTCACTTTATGCGGACGGCAAAATCAATCCCAAAAACATCATTACCAAGAGAGAGCTCAGCTGTATACTCATGCAGTACAGCCTGTCATTCGGTATGCACATAGGCTATAGCTGCGGATACGACGCATCATACCTGCCCCTTACAATAAGACAGGCGGTGGGCACATATCCTGCAAATTCTGCTGATTACGCATATATTGCCGAAGAAATCCCCAACTTTGTATACGAGGCACCCTTTATGGACGGAGCCGTACGCAAGAGCCGTGATTTTGCAGATTATGTATCCTCAAGTGCATATATGTTCTCAACACCGTTTATGTATATGGCATCCGATATGTACGAAAAGGGTGCAGAAATCTACTTTGACATGTATCCCTGTCTTAGTGCAGGATATGACAAGGCAGGAGATATACTCCGTGTCCGCCTCAGCGTAAAGACCGCATATGACGGAATGAAGCTTTCCGACATGATTACCCTGAAGGATGCTTCCCTCGACAGAGTCTTAAAGGCAGGAGATGTTATCTGGTGCGATATCCATACAAACCAGAGATCTGCAACAACTCTGTACATTGACTATCAGATGCTTACGCTTGTTAATATTATCGGTTAAACCCAAAAAACCCGTTTTGTTG
>JAZREC010000233.1:0-8256 GCA_045660605.1 Clostridia bacterium | reverse complement strand
TAGATGCATATGTAAAGAAGATGAGAGAATCGGGTAACACCAACATCAGCTACGAATATATTCTGGACAATCTTCACGAGAGAAATCTTCAGGATTATGTGGGAGATCAGACCGTAACATATGATGAATTGATTTACAGCTGGAGGGACCGCAAGGAAAATAAAGAACATGCAATTATTGATTCTGCATACTGTACATATATATTAGATACATTCACAAATTGCACAGGAAAATGCGGCGGAGTATGTCAATCCTCTTCTTCCACATGCACAGAGCTTTGTGATGAGGAGTATTCTGCTATAAGAAATGAAGTCGAAGAAGATATCAATATACTTCTCGACGAATTGAATGCTCTTTACAAAACTACCATGAAAACCAATGACGAATATAACAAATACCTCGGTGCAAGTTATATTTCAGTATTGTCATCAGCATCAGTAAGGGAAAGTGTCAATGTACCTCTGTACACGGCAATTGCATTTTTCTTCCTTATAGTTCTTTGTCTGGGAGGCGCAATTGTTCTCGGAAGAACGGGCGATATAATAAACTATATTTTCTATACAGACCATCTTACAGGATTCAGCAATCGGGTATACCTTGATAAGTACTTGAAATCCAAGGACAAAAAACTCCTTGATGACGGTATTGTGTACTGTATGGTAGACATATCTAATCTTATACCTATCAACAAAGAATATTCAAGGGATGTCGGCGACGATATTATTAGGATGTTTACAAGCTATATCAAAGAGTCTTTTGGCAAAACAAAGACTGTGTACATTTATAATGGCAACGGCAGCTTCGTTATGCTGACAGAAGAATCCGACCGCATTACTGTTGAAGATATAATGAGACTTTTCAGATTGCGACTCGATGAAAGAGAAGAACATCGTGAAGTTGTTATAGAGTACAAGATTGGTATTGCAGAAACATTTAAGGAAAACAAAACAGCAAGAAAATTACTTTCAGAAGCAATCGAAAACAAAAAGAATTATATTTCAGATTTAAGAGACAAGAGTTCATTCTAATAAGTAACCATTAAAAGGAGGGCAGGTATGGCGGAAAATAAAATTCTCGAAAAAGCAAAAAAAGTATATTTTATGCTTGTAGCTATAATGATGTATTATTTTCTCAATGAATACATTGATATAGGCCTGCACATCACATACCGCCATGCATTTGCCCTTGTTCTTGTTTTTTCTGTAACAGTTCTGTTTTTGTATAAGCCAAATATTGCAAGGGGGGTTACTGCATTTAAGGGAGCGTGCATTTACAGTATTCCTTTGGCGGTTACCACGGTTGTTTCGCTGTTTATATGGTTTGTGGGAACAGTAGATGTCGGTGTTATTTCAAGAGGACTTTCAAGCTCTTTTATATATGCGAATATGCTGTCCTTTGCTTTGGGGTCAGGTGCTCTGCTTTATGTTTTCGGAAGACGCGGTGTATGGTATAATCTTGTAGCTATTTTAATTGCAAACATTCTGATGATAATTACCGTTATCGCACAGAACGGTCTTGGAAAGTATATGTCGGAATTCATAACTCTTGTAACCACATTTGCAGGCGAAACGGGAGAAATTATTGTTCAGGCGGAAATCCACGAGCTTGCATTCTGTCTCGGTGCATATTTGATTTATATGCTTTATAAACCAAAGAAAAACCTAACATATTTTATATTGCTTTTACTAACCCTTTTCTGCTTTTTATCGGCGTTTAAGAGAATTGCGATTGTTGCAATAGCGATAGCACTCATGTTTGGCTATTTCTTAAAATTTATTGCACGGTACAATGCAAAAACAGCCAGCGGACTTGTTACCATCTTTACACTTGTTGTAATAGCTCTGCTTATAGGCTATATCATACTTATAAAGATGGACGCTTTTGAACTTCTTGAAAAAGTAGGGATAAACACCAGCGGCCGTGATAAAATTTATAATGCAGTAGACGATTTCTACGACTTCAACCCTGGATTTTTAGGTAACGGAATTGGGTTTCTGACCTATCAGCTAAATACATTTATGAATATAGGTGTTGCTTCCATACACAATGACTTTCTTCAACACTTTATTGATTTGGGATTTTGGGGTTATATTATATGGCTTGTGTCTATGACTCTGATCAGAGTATGGTATTTTGGAAGGCGCGGAAATACAGAAAACGCTATTATTACATTTATACTTACCATTTATCTCATAATCGTATCTTCAACGGATAACACCATGAACTATCCGCTTTTAACAGGAGTTCTTGCAATATTGATGATGGGAAATGACTTTGAGGATAATGTACGCCGTACTGAATATAAAATGTTTGGATGTATTTGTAAAGCTAATGCAGATGAGGGAAGTGATTCGTTGTTATGAGAATTCTGATGGTAAATAAATTTCTGTATCCACGCGGAGGAAGCGAAAGCTACATGCTCAGTCTTGGGGAGCATCTTAGCAAGATGGGACATGAGGTAGAGTATTTTGGCATGTATGATGAAAAAAATACAGTAGGAAACTCTATCGAAAAGTACACACAAAACATGGATTTTCATTCAAAGGGTGCGGGGAGATTTTTGTATCCTTTCAAGATAATTTATTCTTTCGAGGCCAGAAAGAAAATCATGCAGGTAATAGATGATTTTAAGCCGGATATAGTTCATATGAACAATATAAACTTTCAGCTTACTCCCTCAATAATTTATGGCACAAAGAAGAAAGGAATTCCGCTTGTTCAGACAGCACATGACTATCAAATGATTTGTCCGAATCATCTTCTTTATAATTTTGACAAAAACACACCATGCGAAAAGTGTGTTAAAGGTTCGCATATGAACTGCATAAAAAATAAATGTATTCATGCTTCGGTGATTAAGAGCATTATAGGTGTTATAGAGGCAAAGCTTTATTCTTTGCTTAAAACATACAAAAAGGTAGATTTGTTTGTTTGCCCCAGTAAATTTCTCGAAAACAAGCTTTTGTCAGCAAAGAGATATTATGAAGGGAAAACAATAACAATACATAATTTTATAAATAAAGACAAGTTTTCAGGTAGTGAGCGAAAGGAAGATTCCTATATTGTATATGTGGGGAGACTTTCCAAAGAAAAAGGTATAGAAAACATTTCAGGTGCAGCAAAGCTTCTTCCGGAATATAATTTTGCAGTGGCAGGAAACGGCCCCGACGAAGAAATTCTTAAGGGTATTCCAAATGTAAAGCTTGAGGGCTTTCTTACAGGAGACAAGCTTACAGAACTTATGCGAAATGCAAAGCTTCTTCTTTTGCCATCTGTATGCTACGAAAATTGTCCGCTCTCTATACTGGAAGCACATTCTATGGGTGTCCCTGTTGTTACAATGAACAGCGGCGGTATGGCCGAACTTGTAAAAGACGGCATTACCGGAAGTCTTGTAAATGAACCTACACCCGAAGGAATTGCACTTAAATTAAAAGAAACCATAGAAAATAAAGACTATTACAATACTCTCATAGAAAATTGCAAAAAAGAAAAAGACAATATTTTAAGTGTGGAAACATATTGTGATATTTTAATCAGAGAATATAAAAGATTAGTTGCGAGGTGAGACCGTGGAACAACCAAAAGTAAGCATTATCGTTCCTGTATATAATGCAGAGAAATATCTTGAAAGGTGTATAAATTCTCTAAAGACTCAATCTCTTGAAGATATTGAAATAATACTTGTTGACGACTCATCATCTGATTCGTCACTTGAGATATGCAACAAAGCTGCAAAGGAAGATCGTCGGATAAAGGTTATACATAAGGTGAACGAGGGTGCGGGTAAAGCACGGAATGCAGCTCTGGAGGTGGCAACGGGAGAATATATTGGTTTTGTAGATTCTGATGATTTTGTTAATGCAGATATGTTTGAAACACTTTATATAAAGGCAAAAAAATACAATTCAGATCTCGTAATGTCCGGAGTCATGTTTGTAGACGGAAATATATTCAGCAAAAAGGGAGAAAACATTTGCAGAACATATTTTGACAAGGATACTCATTTTGAAACAGATGAAGAACTAAAAAAGCTCAGAATGGGTATTATCGGAGCATTGCCCGAAGATGCCGATGACAGCAAATACGGTATGAGCATCTGGAAAAATCTCTTCAGACACGAAATAATAAAGAGAAACAACTTATTTTTTGAATCCGAACGCGAAATGCTTTCGGAAGATGCATTGTTTATGCTTGATTACATATCCTGCATAGATAAGGCAACTGGAATTGACGGGGTGTTTTATAATTATTGCAGAAATGGGGATTCGATTTCAAAATCATACAAAAAAGACAGATTTAATAAATGCTTTGTTTTTGTAAGTGAGGTTGAGAAAAGATTAAAAAAAGACATTGACCCCGCGGAATACCAAATTTATATTGACAGATTCTGGCAGGCAACTTGCAGAGTGCTATGCTCTCAGGAGATAATGTATGCTACTGATAACAGCATCAAATATACCGAATTAAAGAAAAGATTAAAAACGGTGTGCACTCACACTATGACTGTTAAAGTACTGAAATCATACCCACTGGGTAAATTACCGCTTAAGCAAAGAATATTTGCGTATATGATGAGGTACAGATTTTACTTTTTTATGAAAGTACTTGTAGGATTAAGAAACAAGTAGGTGATATGAATGTTTTTTTCTGTAATAGTACCTGTGTATAAGGTCGAAAAGTATTTATCCAGTTGCATAGAAAGTGTTTTGAATCAAACCTTTTCTGATTTTGAGCTTATCCTGGTTGATGACGGCTCGCCTGACGCTTGCCCGCAGATTTGTGATAGTTACAAAGAAACGGATGACCGAATAAAAGTGGTCCATAAGCAAAACGGCGGACTTGCAAGTGCAAGAAGAGCAGGGATAAAGGTTGCCGAGGGAGACTATGTGTTTAACCTTGATTCAGATGATCTTATCGAAAATGATACTTTGGAATGTGCATATAAGATAATAAAAGAAACCAATTGTGAAATTGTGTCTTTTGCATACAGATGGGTAAAAAACGGAATTACCATTGATATTACCAATGACGGTCTTGATGAAGGACTTTATACCGAAGAAAACATCAGAAAGCACATTTATCCAAGGCTTCTTATGGATAAAAATATGAATCACATTTCATATTATTTGTCAGGAAAAGCAATAAAAAGAGAGCTATTGGCACCTAATCAGCTTGGTGTAAGTGAAAAGATATCATTGGGCGAAGATTTGTGTTGTGTAGTTCCTTGTTATCTTCAAACAAAAAGTGTATACATAAGCAAAAAAACGGCGTATTTATACAGTGTAAGAGAGGACTCTTTGTCAAAGGAGTTTAATACAAAGCAAATTTATCTTATAGAAGATGTTATAAATGAAATATGTTCAAACAATATGGAGAAAGTGGTTGATTTTGAGGAACAGCTTTACCGTTATTCCTGTTTTATGTGTTTTGCAATATTAGCATCAGCTGCAGAGGGAAATCACTTTAAGAGCATAAAAGAAATCAGAGGAAATATTATAAATTCATCTCATAATGAAAAAATTCTAAGTGCCAAATTTGAAAATATCTCACTTAAAAGTAAAATAACAGTATTTCTTATGAAGAAAAAATGCTATAATACAGCATTTTGGTTTCTTAATATATGCAAAATTATTAAATTTTTATTCAAAAGGAGGTTTTTTGAATGAAACCTGATATATCGGTAATTATGAGTGTTTATAATGGCGAAACCTATCTTGCAGAGGCAATAGAAAGTGTCAGAAAACAGACTTTTCAAAACTGGGAGCTTATTATCATAAATGACTGTTCAACGGATTCCACAGGAGAAATACTTGCTGATTTTTCCAATAAGGACGAAAGAATAAAAGTATATACAAACGAAGTTAATTTGAAACTGCCATCATCACTCAATAAAGCTATTTCACTATGCATGGGTAAATACATAGCAAGAATGGACGCAGATGATATCTGCCTTCCTGACAGATTTGAAAAACAATATAAATTTATGGAAGAGAACACTGATGTTGCACTTTCATCGTGCAGATTTTTAACTGTTAAAAACGGTGTATATGCATCAGGCGGTTCCGGAGGACGATGTGATTTTGATGCACTCAGGGCAATGCTTCTTGTGACAAATCCTATATTGCATCCGGGTGTTATTGCAAGGGCGGAAGTTATGAAAAAGTTTAATTACGATACCACCCTTACATGCACCGAGGACCTTGAATTGTGGACAAGAATGGTAATAAATAATCAAAAAATACAGATTCTTCCCGAGTGCCTTTTGATATATAGATTGCACGACAAGCAAATTACAAGCACGACACTTGAAAGACAGCATACTGAGGTGCTTAAAATACAGCAAAAACATTATGCATCACTTCTAACGGAAATGGATGAAGAAAAACAGAAATTTTATATTTCCGGAATTTATTTCAAGGAAAATATGGATATACATAAATTTATTGAGTATGCAAAATGGTTAAAAAGCGTCACTGATATAAATTATGATAAGAACACCATAAACTATGCGCTTTTTGAAATTTTAGCCGAATACAAAAGATGCGGTATATCAAAGACGGATGTTCTTAAAGCAATGCTCACTTTTGATAAACGCTTTTTAATTAAAGAAATCATCCGAAGAAAAAACACAGCAAAAAAAGACATTAAAAAATGTATGAAGGTCGCCAAAAACATAGGCCTTAAACAGACATCCGGAACAAAGGAGTTCCCGATATTTGAATAATAGACAGCAGGAGATAGAGAAATGCAAATTTTTGAATACCCATATATTATTATAACTATTCTTGCAATATTCTTTCTGGTAATGGGACTAATTGGATTGTACTTTACTATGAAATCCGTAAATACATCAAAAGGAACTGCGGAAAAAAGCTTTTGCGGTATAGGCAAAATAGAAAATGATTTTGAAAGTTCAAGAGCATTGCGAAAAAAACAATGCGTCATTTATATTTCCGTATCGCTCGACAGTATGAAAAGGCTGTATTCAGAATCGCGGGCTATGAGAATGTACGAAAGACTCAAAAGAATTTTATTCAGACATTTTTGCCTGAATAACGGAGGCGGGATTTCGATTTACGGAAGTGATGCTTTCATTGCATTGAGCAGTCAGAGCGCAGAGGGGATAACACCAAGTATCAGTAAATGCTTTGAGGAAATCAATGAAGCTTTTGTAAAACACGGTACAGTCAATGTTGTCCATGTAAATTTCGGATATTTTTGTACAAGTTCGACCGAAGTTTCATTTAAAACTGCCCTTGACAGAGCAAAGAAGGCTTGCAGTATGGCAGAGGATAAAAATGTTTTATACTGCCAATGGGACAGCTCAAACGATAAAGAATTTGAAAGAAAACTCAAAATAGAAAACAACATACAAAATGAAATTGACAATAATAGATTTTTTCTTGAATATCAGCCTATTTTAGATGCTAAAACAAGTAATATTATCGGCGCAGAGGTTTTGTCACGGCTTAATTCCATGACAGAAGGAATTTTAACACCGCGTCTTTTTCTCTCAGCGGTAAATAATGTGGGATTAAATGAGAAATTTGATTACTACATATTTGAAAAAAACTGCAAATGGATTTCAAGTGATAAGGAAATTCGCACAAAATATGTATATACAATAAATTTCTCGCGTTGTACTCTTTGTGACCCGGACTTAGCAGAAAATATAATGAAAATCATTGATGAATATGATATTGACTATTCTTGCATTGCGGTTGAAATACTTGAAGACAAAAGTTTGACCGAGAACGAAAAAATCACAATGGGAAAAAACCTGAGATATCTGAAAGAAAAAGGAATGTTAATTCTTTTGGATGATTTTGGCAAGGGGTATACAGGTTTTGGAGATTTGGCGGAGTTTGATATAAGTATTGTAAAGATTGACAAATCAATCACACAAAATGCAACTAATCAAACGGGATTTGTAATTCTTAAAAATATTATCAAAACAGCTCACGACCTGGGTTTCAGGACTCTGTGCGAAGGCATAGAGACGGAAGAACACAAAAACACAGCAGTAGATGCAGGCTGCGATATGCTTCAGGGATATTATTTTTACCGACCAATGCCTGTTGCAAAGTTGGAAGCATTGTTTAAGAAACAGTAAGGAGATTTTTATGTTATCTGTAATAATTCCTGCTTATAATGAGGAGAAGTGTATAAAACCGGTATATACTGCTATACATTCTCTTCTTGCAGAAAACAATATTGATAGTGAGTTTATATTTGTGGATGACGGTTCGCAGG
>JAZREC010000232.1:0-4083 GCA_045660605.1 Clostridia bacterium | reverse complement strand
TTATATATGTTTAAGTATACATTTTGCACATTCCTTATCTTTTGCAAGTCTTGCCTTTAACTTATCTACAGAGTCAAATTTTTGTTCTTCTCTTATAAATTTTTCAAAGTAAACATAAATTGTTCTTCCGTAGCAATCATTATTATAATCAAGAATATGCGTTTCTATCTTTATTTTTTCTCCGTTTTCGACAGTTGGATTATAGCCAACATTTGTTACTGCATTATATTTAACACCGTCTACAAGAACCCTTGTTGCGTATACTCCGTTCTTTGGTACAAGGGCATCCTTTGAGGGATATATATTTACGGTTGGAAAGCCGAGTTTTCTGCCAAGATGTTTACCGTCTGACACACACCCTTTAATGAAAAACGGTCTTCCGAGTATCTTTTTTGCAATATCCACTTCGCCTCTTGAAACAAGTGCACGGATTGCCGTCGAGCTTACAGGTTTTGAAGTGTTTTCCTCATAGTCCGCATGTACTGTTTCCACTATACATACATCTATATCATGCTCTTTGCATATTTGCAAAAGACAAGCTGCATCTGCACATCTGTCCTTGCCAAAACGGAAATCCTCTCCCACAACAACGCAGGAAGCATTGCGTTCATTTTTTATAATCACATTTACAAATTCCTGAGGCAACATATTTTTAAGTTTTTCATCAAGCGGACGGGATATTATTTTGTCAGCACCCATAAGCGATAGTATATTTCTCTGGTCATCACGGTCAGTTATAACATCCTGCTCAGGAAAGCCGATTGTATACACAGCAACTTCCATACCGCCCGAGGATGCAATATCTCTTGCAACCGACATCAGGCGGGCATGTCCGATATGTATGCCGTCAAATTTTCCAAGGACAACAACATTTTTGTTATTCATTGTATCTCCTTTTATATAAATCCTTTAATAAGCTTTATAACATTTCCCTTTTCGCCCTGAAAAACCTCTGCTATTCCCACAAAAACTCCATCAGGGTTGTATATGCGGTATGTTCCAAAATCATAATTTACCCTTGAATATGCACCGTTAAGAAGTCTCTTTTCTACTATATCATTAACAGTTATTGCATCATAGTTCATAAACACCTTGTCAACACATTCAAGTACACCGTGAGATCCGTTTTTTTCTGCATTTTCCTTTAGTTCATCAAGCGTAATAGATTTTTCTATACTAAATACCGATGACGCTGTACGGACAAGCGATGCCATAACAGCACCGCACCCAAGATATGCTCCTATATCGTTACATAGCGAACGGATATAAGTACCCTTGGAGCACTTAACCTTAATCTTAAAGCTGTCGCAGGTAATATCTGATACTTCGCACGAATAAATTGTAACCTTTCTCGGCTCAAGTTCAAGAGTTATTCCCTCTCTGGCAAGCTCATAGAGCTTCTTGCCGTTTTGCTTGATTGCGCTGTACATGGGAGGAACCTGCTCTATCTCGCCAACAAAATGAGAAACCGCTTCCCGTATTTCTTCTTCGGTTTTGCAAACGGACTCAGCTGACAAGGTTTTTCCCCATATATCATAGGTATCTGTAGTAATTCCGAGTTTGACTTCGGCAATATATTCCTTGTCCGAAAAAGTCAGCATATCGCATGCTTTGGTGCTTTTTCCAACACATATAGGAAGAACACCCTCTGCATTGGGGTCAAGAGTTCCCGTATGCCCTACCTTACGAGTGCCGAGAGTCTTTCTTACTACATTAACCACATCATGTGATGTATATCCCTTTGGTTTATTGATAATTACAATTCCGTTCAATTCTGCCATTTAGATTACCTCTGTGATTTTTTCGAGCAATACAGACACAGTATCCTCAAGGGATTTTTCTATTGTAACTCCCGATGCTCTGAGATGTCCTCCACCGCCAAGTGAACCCGCGATTTTTGAAACATCTACATATTTATTTGAACGAAGGCTTACCTTACATTCACTCGGTCCCTTTACCTTGATATATACGCCTGTTTCCACTCCATCTATTGTTCTCGGAAGCGATGACAAATCATCTACATCATCAAAAGACAGATTATATTTTGAAAGCATTTCTGCGTCAGCATATGCTATACATATTTTTCCGTCTGCATAGAATTTAAGCTTAGACACAACCTCCGCCTTAAGTGCAAGCTGCTCAGAGGTTGTTTTTTCAAAAAGAGCATATGATATATCAGCTATGCTGAAATCATGTTCTGCAAGCTTGGCACAAATTGCAAAGCTGACAGGTGTTGTATTGGAATATCTCAGGCCTCCTGTATCGCTTACAATTGCGGCATAAAGCCTTATGGCAATTTCTTTATTTATCGGTGTCTTAAGATAATCCTTTATAAAATAATATATAATTTCTCCGGTTGCGGCAGCACCGCTGTCGATATGGTTTATATCTGCATAACCAGTATTTGTTTTGTGATGGTCAATACAGCATTTTACATTTGATTTATCAAACACTTCTTCCTTGAGCTGTCCCATCATACCAAGCTCTGCAACATCAACTGCAATGCACATATCCCAGTTTTCCCTTACGGTGCAAAAAAAGCTTTTGTCTGTCAAAAAGGCAATTCTCTCGGGAACCGGTGTTGGTGAAAAAATATATGCATCCTTACCCATATTTCTTAAAGCCTCTGCAAGAGCTGAAGCTGAGCCTAAGCAATCTCCGTCGGGATTGCGATGAATAATAATTGCGACAGATTTGCATTTTTTAAGCGCTTTTGAAATATTTTTCATATTATTCGTCCTCTTTATTTATTTTGTGAAGAAGCTCATTTATATGCATACCGTAATCTATTGATGTATCAAGAACAAATGTTGGATGAGGTACACATCTGAGATTGAGATTAGATGCAATTTCTCTTTTGATATATCCTGTTGCGCTCTTGAGTGCTTCCATTGTATCTTTTTTCTCTTCTTCGCTGCCCATTACAGAAACATAAACCTTTGCATACTTTAAGTCCTTGGTTACTGTTGCAGAGACAACTGTTACCATCTTTGACATTCTCGGGTCCTTTATCGTGCGGATAGCCGAGGACATCTCACGCTTATATTCTTCCTGTATTCTTTCTACTCTGTTAAAAGCCATATAATTTTCCTCTTTCTTTGAAAACAGGGCTGTAAAACTCTATTTTACAGCCCCCTGGACATTTTACTGTTCCTTGATTTCTTCCATAACAAAGGATTCTATAATGTCGCCTTCCTTGATATCATTAAAGTTTTCTATACCGATACCGCATTCGTATCCTGTTGCAACTTCCTTGACATCGTCCTTGAATCTCTTGAGGCTGGACAATACTCCTTCGTGAACAATTATGCCGTCACGGACAATTCTTACCTGAGAATTACGCGAAATCTTTCCGTCAAGAATATATCCGCCTGCAATTGTACCTACGCCGCTAACCTTAAATGTACTTCTGACTTCTGCGTGTCCGAGAACATTTTCTCTGAACTTGGGTGCAAGCATACCCTTCATAGCAGCTTCTATTTCTTCTATTGCATGATAGATAACTCTGTAAAGTCTTATATCAACATCGTTCTGTTTTGCTGATGCAAGCGCACCGTTATCGGGGCGTACATTAAAGCCTACAATAATTGCATTTGATGCAGCAGCAAGCATAACATCGGATTCGGTTACACCGCCTACACCGCCATGGATACAGCATACCCTTACTTCCTCGTTGGAAAGCTTTGTAAGAGACTGCTTAACCGCCTCAACAGAGCCCTGAACATCTGCCTTAACAATGATATTGAGGTCTTTTACCTCACCCTGCTTAATCTGATCAAAGAGAGCATCAAGAGAAACTGCAGAACGGGATTTGATGCTTTCTTCTTTGATTTTTTCTTTTCTTTTCTCTACAACGGCTTTTGCCTTTCTTTCGTCGTCTACGGCATAAAGTATATCTCCGCCCTGCGGAACATCGGAAAGACCTATAATCTCTACAGGAACTGACGGACCTGCTTTCTTTACCTTGTTTCCGCGGTCATCAACCATTGCTCTTACTCTGCCTGTTGCGGTTCCTGCTACAACAATATCTCCTGTCTTGAGAGTACCGTTTTGTACGAGAACTGTAGCAACAGGACCTCTGCC
>JAZREC010000231.1:0-11949 GCA_045660605.1 Clostridia bacterium | reverse complement strand
TTCTATTTTACTTTTATTTTTATTTTTGTGTATTTTATATGCTTTTCATTTGTATAATATTGCTTTTTGCAACACCAATATAATAAAGCTTATTTAAAAGCACCTATGTTTTTTGAATTAGTAATCCATAAAAAAACACATGCTTATTTTCCCATAAAATTACATATTTGTCAATAATTTTAATAGAATTTTATCGAATTTTGCAGGATTAATTCTATATTATTGCATTTTTCTGTTTTTATTTGGCCAGTTTGGGGCTGTCCCCAAGAGGTCAAAAGGCGGTCGCAGATAAACCTCCGACCGCCATCAAAAGATACAATTTTTTGTATTGGTTTCGTGCTTTCAATTTTTGCACACTATTTTTTAATTCTGTGTTCAAAAAGCTTTTTCGCTGTCTATGCTTTTAATCGAGTTCTGCCATTCCTGTATAGAGCTCGTAGTATCTTCCCTTTAGTTCAAGAAGTTCATCGTGGGTTCCGCGTTCTGTTATAACCCCGTCTTCGAGCACCATGATTGCATCTGCATTTCGTATGGTAGACAGTCTGTGTGCTATTATAAATGTGGTTCTGTCCTTCATAAGTCTGTCCATACCATGCTCTATATGTCTTTCTGTCCTTGTGTCTACGGAGCTTGTCGCTTCGTCAAGTACAAGAATGGGAGCATGGGATATTGCCGCGCGGGCAATATTTATAAGCTGTCTTTGTCCCTGGCTCAGGTTTGCACCGTCTCCTGTGAGCATTGTATTGTAGCCGTCGGGAAGTCTCATAATAAACGAGTGTGCGCTTGCCGTCTTTGCCGCCTCTATAACCTCTTCATCAGTTGCGTCGAGTCTGCCGTAGCGGATATTCTCCATTACTGTTCCCGTAAAAAGATGTGTATCCTGAAGAACCATGGCAATATTCTTTCTAAGAAACTCCTTGTCGTACTCTCTTATATCAACGCCGTCTGCCTTTATGCTTCCGCTGTCTATGTCGTAAAAGCGGTTTACCAGGTTGGTGACTGTTGTTTTTCCTGCTCCTGTAGAGCCAACAAAGGCTATCTTCTGTCCTTTCTTTGCTTTGAGGGTTATATCTTTAAGGATTGTGCGGTCCTTGGTATAGCCAAAAAAGACATTTTCCATTTCTACATCGCCGTTTATTATTACATCCGATATTTTGCCCTCGGCATCCTCTTCGGTCTCTTTGTCCATTACAGAGAAAACCCTCTCTGCACCTGCAAGGGCAGAAAATATATTTGTAACCTGCATGGATATTTCGTTTATAGGTCTAGAGAACTGTCTTGAATAGTTTACAAAAACCGCAACTCCGCCTATATCGAATTTTCCCATAAGGCAGAGAGCTCCGCCGACTGCTGCGGTAAGTGCATAGTTAATCTGGCTCAGGTTTCCCATAAGAGGGCCCATCACTCCGCCTGCAAACTGTGCTTTGATTTGCTTACCTTTTAGGTCGTCATTAAGCAGGGCAAAGTCCTCAGAAGCTTGCTTTTCTCTGCAAAAGACCTTAACTACCTTTTGACCCGTTACGATTTCTTCAACATATCCGTTGAGTGCACCGAGCGCCGCCTGTTGCTGTGAAAAATACTTTCTGCTTCTTTTTGATATTGCACCTGCAACCTTTGCAAAAACAGGCATCATAAGAAGTGTAACAAGCGACAGCCACACATTTGTATAGAGCATAAGCGAGAGTGTACCTACTATTGTTATAATACCCTGAAACAAATGTATTATGGTATTATTAAGCATCTCTCCTATTGTATCGACATCATTTGTATATCGGCTCATAAGCTCGCCGTATGAATTCTTGTCAAAGAAGCTTACGGGGAGCTTTTGCATATGTGTAAAAAGGTCGCTTCGTATACGGCATATTGCATTTTGCGATATGTTTATCATAAGCCTTGACTGTATATATGACGATACCACTCCCACAAGATATATAAGTCCCATTATACCGAGTGCCAGAGCAAACATACCCATTCTGTATATACCGTCCTGCGGTTCTATGAATTTATTGATTATGGGTCTTAGCATATATGCCCCCGCAAGCGATGATATACTGCTTATAAGCACACATGCAAATGCAATGATGAGCTTGTGTGTGTCTTTCGAAAGATACGAAAGTATTCGTTTTACTGCGGGCATAACATTCTTTGGTTTTCGCATCTTAGTGGGCATATGTCTGCCCCGTCCGCCTCCGGGACCTTTGGTCGGGGGTGCAATTTTACCCGAGGCGCTGTATCTCTGAGAAAGTCTTTTGAGCTTTTCTTCTCTTGTCATATTTACGCCTCCTTTTCCATCTGGGAATAATATATATCTCTGTATTCTTCACTTTCTTCCATAAGCTGAGAGTGGCTTCCCTGTGCAACTATACGGCCGTCATCTATTACAACAATCTTATCCGACTCTATAACCGAGCTTATTCTCTGTGCGATTATAATCTTGGTTGTGTTCTTAAGGTCTGTACCGAGTGTGTGCCTGATTTTTGCTTCTGTTGCAGTATCAAGGGCACTTGTGCTGTCATCAAGAATAAGTATCTTCGGCTTTTTGATAAGAGCTCTCGCAATACATAATCTCTGCTTTTGTCCGCCCGATACATTGACACCGCCCTGACCGAGTTCCCTTTCATATCCTTCGGAGTTTGCAGTAATAAAGCCATGTGCCTGAGCATGATTTGAGCTTTCCTCTATTTCCTCTGCTGTGGCTTCTTCGCTTCCCCATCTTAAGTTTTCCATTATCGTTCCAGAGAAAAGAACATTCTTCTGCAGTACCATTCCGACTGCATTGCGAAGATTATTAAGGCTGTAATCCCTTACATCTGTACCGTCGATTTCCACGCTTCCTCCGCTTACATCATAGAGCCTTGGAATAAGCTGTACAAGACTTGTTTTGCCGGAACCCGTAGCACCAAGAATTCCCACGGTCTGCCCTGCTTCTATAACAAGGTTTATATCGGAAAGAACATTTTGTGAATTTGAGTTTTTATACTTAAAAGACACATTTTTAAATTCAACTCTGCCGTTCTTTATAACCAATTCCTTCTCTTTGGCATCGGCATCATCTATATCGGACTTTGTATCCAGAACCTCTGCAATTCGCCTTGACGATGCAAGTGCTCTTGAGCCTTGAAGTATTATCATGGAAAGAATCATAAGAGACATAAGTATCTGTGTTATGTATGTGGTAAATGCAATAAGGTCGCCTACCAGCATACCGCCTTTTATTACAAATCCGCCTCCAAACCATACTACAGAAAGTGTGGTTACATTCATAATAAGCGTCATAAGAGGCATTGTGCATATCATAATGCGTATTGCACGGATACTGTTGTCGCGAAGCTCTTCGTTAGCCAAAGCAAATTTGTCTTCTTCGTAATCCTGTCTTACAAAGGACTTGACAACGCGGATATTTGTAAGGTTCTCCTGTATGCCTGTGTTAAGGCTGTCGAGCTTCTTCTGCATTATGTTAAATCTGGGGAGTGCCTTTGACATAATAATATATATACCAATACCAAGTATCGGTGTGACTATTGCTATTATGATGGCAAGGCGGGCATTTATCCTTATAGCCATAATAAATGCACCGATGAGCATACCAGGGGAACGAAGGAGCATTACAAGTGCCATACGCAATACATTTTGCATCTGTGTAATATCATTTGTAAGTCTTGTTACAAGAGAGCCTGTGCTGAAGCTGTCTATATTCTTAAAAGAAAAGGTCTGCACCTTGGAAAACACATCGAGCCTCAAATCTGCGGCAAAGCCGATTGATGCCTTTGCGGCAAAGAAGTTGCCAAGAACACCGCCCGTAAGCATTATGAGAGCGAGACCCACCATCTTTGCACCCATCTCAATAATATATGTCATGCTTCTGAGTTCCTTGACGCCTTCATTGATAATATAACTCATAAGTCTTGGCATAATAACATCGCCTGCGACCTCGGTTAGCATCATTATGGGACCTAATATAAAAAATATAATATGAGGCTTTACATACTTAAAATATCTTTTCACCTGAATTACCTCCGAACAATATTATTTTAATTATACTCCTAAAAAAATCAATTATCAATTGAATTATAATTTTTTTACAAAAGATTTACATTTTTGGTTATAATTTTTCCTTAATGTGAATATAACTATTATATAGCAGTTTGGTCTGCAACATATATTCGGAAGGGCGTGCTTTATAATGACAACAGATAACATATTAAACAACGAGGTTGAGCTTACGGGTACGGTGGAAACCGAACTCAAATTCAACCATGAGGTTTATGGAGAGGGTTTTTATTCATTTGTAATAAGGGTTATGAGACTGAGTGATATTTCAGACCTCATAAATGTAACTATATCGGAAAGACTGCTGAGCGATGCATCTCTATCGGTAGGAGACAGCGTTACAGTAAAGGGTCAGTTCCGCTCATACAACAACTATACCGAAAACGGAAATAAGCTTATGCTTACTGTATTTGCAAGAGATATCGAGCCAAATCCCACCGAGGCAAGCTTCAAAAATCCAAACAGCATCTTTCTTAACGGCTTCCTCTGCAAAAAGCCTGTTTACCGCACAACTCCCTTTGGAAGAGAGATAACAGACCTTCTCATTGCGGTAAACCGTGCATACAACAAATCCGACTACATTCCATGTATTGCATGGGGAAGAAACGCTAGATTTGCAGGAAATCTTGAGGTAGGAGAAAACATACGAATTCACGGAAGAATACAAAGCCGAGACTACCAGAAAAAAATAAGCGAAACAGAAACCGTGACAAAAACCGCCTACGAAATATCCATATCCAAAATGGAGACAAACGAAAAAAACGATATTGAGTTTGAAATAGTGTAAAAATCACACCACAGCATGCCGTGGGGTGATTTTTTGGGTTATCTTAAAATCCTGTATAATTCCTATCAAAATTTATTACGCAATAATATTCTCTTCCCAGTGTTCTGAAAACATCACTCTGTATAAGCTTTGACATTTCTTTTTCCGTATGCTTAAACTCAAATGGCAAAACTACATCGAATATAAGATTGGTATGGGTCTTACCAACTACCATACGGAAGTCGTGCATTGTAAGGTCGGAGGAAATTCTTGATACTATTTCCGCAATACTTTCTTTAGTTTTCCGCACATTCTCATCATCGGTTATTACGGGGTCCATATGAATGATAAGTTCTATCCCCATCTCCTGATTGACTTCTCTTTCTATATTGTCGATAATATCGTGGCTGTCCAGAATGTCACCGCAAGCATCAACCTCTGCATGAACTGAGGCAAATGTCTTGTTTGGTCCGTAGCTGTGAACGATAAGGTCGTGTATACCTATTATTCCCTCATAGCTTGTAACTTTATCTGCAAGCTTTGTAACCATATCTCTGTCGGGCACGCCTCCGAGTATCGGGTCAAGGGTTTCCTTTATCAGTTCTATTCCCGACTTTATTATAACAAGAGACACAAGAAGTCCTGCATAGCCGTCCAGGCTGAATTTGAATACATATGACAGCACTGCCGACAAAAGAACTGCACCTGTAGAAAAAACATCATTGTAGCTGTCGCTTGACGCCGCCTTAAGTACGGGAGAATTTATCATAACCGAAAAATCCTTGAATGTCTTACCCATAAGAAGCTTTACAATGACAGATGCAGTAAGTATTACCAAAGATAGTATGCCTGCCCTTGAATACTCGGGGTTAAAAATTCTGGTAAAAGAGCTTTTGACAAGCTCATAGCCTACAAAAAGTATCAAAAATGCCAGAATAAGCGTTGCGACATATTCTATTCTCTCATGCCCGTAGGGGTGATCCTTGTCTGCAGGCTTGCCCGAAATCTTAAAGCATATGATAGTTACAATTGAAGAGAGTGCGTCAAAGAGGTTATTTAAGCTGTCTGCAATTATTGATATACTCCCCGACAAAATTCCGATTACTGCCTTTACAATGCTAAGAAACACATTGCAGAAAATACCGAAAAAGCCTGCAAGCCTGCCTGTTTTTTCTCTTTTTTCTGCCTGTGTCAGCTTATCCGAAACAAAAAGTCTGACTAATAATTCTGCCATGCCGTGTTCTACCCTCTTACATATCCTTAATGAGATTTACATTCTTTGCAATATATTCATATCCCGAATAAATTGTGAAAGCTGTTGATATTGCCATAGTTACAAATCCAATAGCAGGATAACCGCAAATTTCAGCTTCCATAAAGCAAAATACCATTGTGCAAAGTATTGCAATCATCTGTATTACGGTCTTTATCTTGCCTGTCATAATTGCCGCCATAACAATGCCCTTTGATGCTGCAAGGGTTCTGAGACCTGTAACAATAAACTCTCTGGCTATTATTATAACTGCCATATATGCAGGTATCCAATCGAGCTGGACAAAGCATATGAGAGCTGTAGAAACAAGAAGCTTATCTGCAAGCGGGTCCATAAACTTGCCAAAATCGGTAATCAGATTGCGTGAACGGGCAATATGTCCGTCAACTCCGTCTGTAAAGGATGCAATGGCAAATATCACCGCTCCCCAGATATAATAATACGGCATATTAAAGTTTGCACCGCACATAAGCACTATCATAAAAATAGGTATAAGACAAATTCTTGCAAGTGTAATTTTGTTTGGTAAATTCATTATATAACCTCTCCTGTCACATCATATTCATCGGCATCTATAATCCTTATATCGACTATATCGCCTGCACTTAGCTCTCTCGTACTGTATATATACGCATTTCCGTCTACATCGGGGGTATCCTGTGCACATCTGCCCACATAGCAGAATTCTGTTTCGTCATATCCCTCGGCTATTGCCTGAGTGACCTTTCCAATCTTTGATTTCTGGAGGCTATGGGATATTTCCATTTGAAGAGACATGATTTCCGAGTATCTGTTATTCTTGGTCTCCTCATCTATCTGCATATCGTAGTCACATGCGGGAGTTCCCTCCTCACGAGAATATGTAAATACTCCTACTCTGTCGAGGGGGTAAGCTTTAAGAAAGCTCTTAAGACACTCAAAATCCTCCTCGGTTTCCCCGGGGAAGCCGACTATAAGCGATGTCCTTATTACAAGTCCGTCAACCTTTTGGCGAAGCTTCAATACAAGGCTTTTTATTTCTTCCAGACGGCTTCTTCTGCCCATTCGCTTTAGCACATTGTCGCTTACATGCTGAAGGGGCATATCAATATATTTGACTATCTTTGGATTAGTGCTTATCTCTTCCACAAGACCGTCCGTAATATTTTCGGGATAGCAATACTGAAGCCTTATCCACTCTATGCCGTCTATCTCCGAAAGACTGCGGAGAAGCGGAGGAAGTGCATCTTTATCCCCTCTGTCTCTTCCATAGTATGCGGTATCCTGTGCTATAAGTATAATTTCCTTTACTCCGTTTTCTGCAAGCGTTCTTGCTTCCGCTATTATGCTCTCCTCGGGTCTGGACATATACTTGCCTCTTAAGCTTGGTATTATGCAGTATGTACAGTAGTTGTCGCACCCGTCGGCAATCTTTAGGTATGCAGTATATTCGGGCGTTGTTCTTACTCTCGGAAGGTCATAGCTTACGGAATTATTGGCATCTCCGACAAGTGTGTTCTTTTCGCCTTTTTGATAAAAATCATCAATTGCCGAGGCTATATTATGATAGTCTGCCGTTCCGAGCATTATATCAACCTCTGGCAGTTCCTTCTCGATATCCTCGCTGTATCTCTGTGCAAGGCATCCTGTTACTATAAGAAGCTCGCATTTATCCTTCTTATACTCTGCCATATCGAGTATGGCTCCGATGGATTCTTCCTTGGCACTGTCTATAAATGCACAGGTATTTACTACTATTACCTCAGCCTCATTGACATCGGCTGTGATTTCATAGCTTTCCTCTGCAAGTATGCCGAGCATGGTCTCTGTGTCGGTAAGATTTTTTGCACATCCGAGAGACACAAAACCAACCTTTTTTTTCATTATATCATTCCTTACATATCTTAATTGCTTCGTTAATTTCAGAAAAGTCAAAGCCTCTTGACATAAAAAACCGCATGACTTTCTGCTGTGTCCGTCTGTCACTCATATCTTCATCGGGGTACTTAATTCCTATATATTCCGCAATCTCCGCCGAAGACGGAAGAGAAAATTCTGCCATGGCATCTTCTATGGTGTTACGGTCTACTCCCTTAAGCGACAGCTCGTATTCTATCTTTTTTCTTCCCCATAGTTTAGATGCGGCACTTTCCAGAAACAAAAGAGTATAGGCATAGTCATCTATATATCCAAGCTCTTCCATATCCTCAATGACCTGAGTGACTACGGATATATCATAATCCTCTTTAAGCTTTTTTTCAAGGTCATGGCGGGTTATATTTTTTCTGGATAAAATATCGAGTGCCTTTGCCCTCGCCTTGCCAAACTGCGACTCCATGATAAGATTTTCTGTCTCCCTTTGTGTGAGCACTCTGCCTGCCTTAATTCCCATCGACAGTGCATACACATCATCGAGTGAAAACAGAAACCCATCCTCGGAATACACATTTACCCTTTGGGGATTGTTCTTCTGCACCGACACCTCTGTAATGAGGATATTATTCTTCATTTGCTGTATTCTCTGCACGGGCGTTTATTCTTGCGGCTCTCTCTGCGGCAAGACGCTCTTTTTCCTTCTTTTCTTCAAAAATCTTATCCATAATCTTAATATAGATTTCGTCCATAAGCTCGGGGTTGTCCTTAAGATATTCCTTTACTCTGTCTCTTCCCTGACCTATTCTGTCTCCGTTATAGGAATACCACGAACCGCCCTTCTGGATAACATCCATATCAACGGCAACATCTATGATGCTTCCCTCTCTGGATATTCCCTCACCGAACATAATATCGAATTCCGCTTCCTTAAACGGCGGTGCAACCTTATTTTTGACAATCTTTGCACGAGTTCTGTTTCCTATTACGGAGCTTCCGTCCTTGATTGCCTCTATTCTTCTTATATCAATTCTTACAGACGAATAGAATTTGAGTGCTCTTCCGCCTGTGGTAACCTCGGGATTGCCGTACATAACTCCGACCTTTTCTCTGAGCTGGTTGATGAATATGGCAACGGTGTTTGATTTGTTTATTATACTTGTGAGCTTACGGAGTGCCTGAGACATAAGTCTTGCATGAAGACCCACATGAGAGTCACCCATAATTCCTGCTATCTCCGCCTTGGGTACGAGTGCGGCAACAGAGTCTACTACTATTACATCTATAGCTCCGCTTCGCGCAAGTGCCTCGGCAATCTCAAGTGCCTGCTCGCCTGTGTCGGGCTGAGAAACAATGAGTCTGTCGATATCTACTCCGAGCTTCTGTGCATATATGGGGTCGAGTGCGTGCTCTGCATCTATAAATGCCGCTTCTCCGCCCTGTCTCTGTGCCTCTGCAATTACCTGCAGGGCAACGGTTGTCTTACCCGAGGATTCGGGTCCGTAGATTTCTGTAATTCTTCCTCTGGGAAGTCCTCCTGCACCAAGAGCAATATCAAGGCTGAGTGCTCCCGTGGATATGGTCTCTATCTGCTTTACGGGTGCATTTCCGAGACGCATTATAGAACCCTCTCCGTATGTTTTTTCTATCTGGGCAAGTGCGGCATCGAGTGCCTCTGCCTTACCGCCGCTTTCTGCGGCGCCTTTTATTGACATTTTTTCCTTTGCCATCTTTATCACCTCATTATAATATTTTCAAAGACAAGCTCCAATGCCCGAACAACTGTCTTATGTCTTACCTCGTCTCTGTTACCGTCAAATATATTCTTATATACTTTTGTTTCCGCACATTTTGATGCGACAGAAATATATACAAGTCCTACAGGCTTTTCAACTGTTGCGCCTCCGGGACCCGCTATTCCCGTTACGGCTACGGCAATATCTGCACCCGATACGCCGAGTGCTCCCTCTGCCATCTCCTTTGCGGTCTCGGGGCTTACTGCACCGAATTTTTTAAGTGTATCGGCCTTTACCCCTATCAGATTTGATTTGGCTTCGTTGGCATAGGTAACAAAACCGTATCCAAAGCAATCGCTTGAGCCCGGAACAGATGTAATTGCACCTGCTATCATGCCTCCCGTACAGCTCTCTGCAGTTGTTACTGTCAGAGACCTTTCTTTGAGGGCTGTGCACAATTTCTTTGCAATTTCATGCATACTATCACACCTCTATGATTTCTGTGCCGTCTACGGCTTCATCAACCATCTTTTCCCACTCCAGAAGGTTTTGCGAAAGAACAACCTTTTCTATCTTAGGCTTGGTTGAGGGGTGCTTGGGTGTAAATACCGTACAGCAATCCTCATACGGAAGAATAGAAGTTTCAAAGGTATCTATCCTTCGGGAAATCTCCACGATTTCCTCCTTATCCATACCAATCAGCGGACGGAATACGGGCATATCAACCGCATCGTCCGTAACTGCAAGTGCGCTCATGGTCTGGCTTGCAACCTGACCTATGCTCTCGCCTGTAACGAGTGCCTGACATCCTCTCTTCTTTGCAATCTTCTGGGATATCTGCATCATAAACCGTCTCATAACAAGGGTAAGATGTTCTTCGGGGCATTTATCCCTTATTGCAAGCTGAATATCTGTAAAGGGTACAATATGAACCTTAAGTCCGCCTGTATATCCCCCTATAATCTCTGCAAGCTTCATTACCTTATCCTTGGCTCTGTCGCTTGTGTAGGGATAACTGAAGAAGTGTATCGCCTCGAGTGCCACACCTCGTTTTCCTATCATGTATCCTGCGACGGGGCTGTCAATACCGCCCGAAAGCAAGAGAAGTGCCTTACCGTTGGTTCCTGTAGGCATACCGCCGATGCCCTTTTCTCTACCTGTGTGTACATAGCAATATTCTTCTCTCATTTCTACATGAACCGTAACCTCGGGGTTATGAACATCCACCTTGAGATTATGGTACTTTGAGAGTATTCTTCCGCCTATCTCCATACAGATTTCGGGGGATTTGAGAGGAAACTTCTTGTCTGCTCTCTTGGCTTCCACCTTGAATGTTTTTGCATTCTTAAGAACGCTGTCAAAGACAGTCTGAATTTCCTCAAATGCACCGTCTATAGACTTTTCCGTTCTGTATGCTATAACTATGGAAACTATTCCGAATACCTTTTTAAGCTTTTCCACGATAGCATCTGTTTGGGTATCATTATCTATCGGCTCTATATATATTGTCGCCTGTGCCTTGGTTATCTTAACCTCGCCCTCGTCCTTTATGGCACTTCTTATATTTCGTATAAGTGCATCCTCAAATAGCGGTCTGTTATATCCTTTTAGTATTATTTCGCCGTATCTTACGAGTATAATTCTCTTCAATTTGTATTACTCCCTATCTCATTATTTTTCTAAGAAGCGGAACCTCTTTTTCGAGGACATCCAATGTATAATCTATTTCTTCTTCTGTATTGAATCCACTTAAGCTAAACCTTAATGCTCCGTCTATAACATTATCCTTTATGCCCATTTCCTTAAGCACATAGCTAAGTTTCTTTTTGGAATTGCAGGCAGAACCTGTAGAAACATATATTCTCTTGGTCTCAAGTATATGAAGAAGTACCTCGGACTTAAGCCCCGGGAAAGACACATTGAGTATAGAATAAAGGCCGTCGTCCGCGGAATTTATAACTGCATTTTCTATCCTCTCGCAAATTCCTGTAATGAGTCTTTGTCTTAGTGAAGCGATATGCTCTCTTGTCTCTGCCATTTTCGCATACCGAAGTTGTGACGCTTTGGCAAAACCGCATATTCCCGGAAGATTTTCTGTACCTGACCTTAGTCCGCCCTCCTGCTTGCCTCCATGAAGTCCGGGTATAAGCCGTACTCCCTGCCTTACCCACAATGCACCAACGCCCTTGGGTCCATGTATCTTATGAGAGGATATACTCATAAGGTCAATACCCAGCTTTGATGGATTTATATTAAGTTTGCCGTAGGTCTGT
>JAZREC010000230.1:0-5962 GCA_045660605.1 Clostridia bacterium | reverse complement strand
AATTAAGCCAACCTTATATATACTATCACAAACAGTTCTCAAAATCAATCTTTTTTTGATTTTGTTTTATAAGATTTTGGTTTCTACCTGTTAAATTCTTTTATCTTGCGGTCAATACGGCGTTTTGCTTCCTTTTCGGCGATAGAATTTCGCTTATCGTACAGCTTCTTACCCTTGGCAAGTGCAAGCTCTACCTTAACCTTGGAGCCTTTGAGATATACCTTTGTGGGAATAAGCGAATATCCGTCCTCCTTGACCTTGCCTATAAGTCTGCGTATTTCTGCCTTGTGCATAAGAAGCTTGCGTTCTCTAAGGGGGTCTTTATTGAAGATATTTGCCTTTTCGTATGGACTTATGTGCATACCGATTAGGATAACCTCTCCGCTTTGCACAGACGCAAAGCTGTCCTTTAAGTTAATTTGCCCTGCCCTTACGGACTTTACCTCCGTACCTGCAAGGGAAATACCGCATTCGTATGTTTCTTCTATGAAGTAATCGTGATATGCTTTTTTGTTCTGTGATATAAGTTTTATGCTTTCTTTGTCTGTCATAATAACCGTCCTTACTTAAGAATAAAGTCTATCGTACCGCTTATCTTGTCAACACCTTGGACAATGATATTTGTCTTATCGCCTATGCGGTATCTTTTGCCTGTATGCTCGCCTATGAGGCTAAGGGTTTTTTCGTCAAATATATAGTAATCGTCGTTTATATCCGAAAGCCTTACAAGACCCTCTATGCCGTTTTCCAGCTCGGCAAAGAAGCCAAAGCCCGTTACTGATGAAATTACTGCCTCGTACTCTCCGCCAACTCTTTCGAGCATATATTCTGCTTTCTTTATATCCTCTGCCTCTCGCTGTGCCTCCATGGCAACAAGCTCTCTTTCGCTCGACCTGAGCGAAGCTTCGGCTACAAACTTTTCGTAATATCTACGGCGTTTTTCACTTATTCCGCCCCGCAGATGCTCCTTGATAATTCTGTGTATTGCAAGGTCGGGATATCGTCTTATCGGTGATGTAAAGTGGCAATAATACTTAAAATTAAGTCCGAAGTGTCCAAGACAATTCTGAGAGTATTTAGCCTTCATAAGAGAGCGGAGCATTGCCTTGCTGACAATAAGCTCTTCTCTTGTTCCTTTGATTTTCTTAATCATATGCGCAAATTCGCCCGAATGAGGCTCCCTTGCAGTCGAGAGCTTATATCCCATTGAAGAAACCATGCTGTTAAATGCCTTTACCTTATCAATACTCGGCTTTTCGTGAACTCTGTACACAAACGGGATATCAAGCCAGAAATACTCCTCGGCAACAATCCTGTTTGCACAAAGCATAAATTCCTCTATTATATTATTAGATATTCCGTTTCGGTATTTATATACATCAATTGGCTTTCCGTTATCGTCCGTTACAATCTTGGTCTCGGGGAAGTCAAAATCTATACTTCCCTTTGACATTCTCTTTTCCCTAAGAATTGATGCAAGCTCTTTCATAAGACAAAGGTCGGGATATATATGGGAATACTTGTCGCAAAGAACCTTGTCACCTTCAAGAATTGCGGTGACATCATCATATGTCATTCTCTCCTTTGAGTTTATGATGCCCTCGCATATTCTATGCTCCAATATCTCGCCGTCTGAGTTTATTTTGCATTTGACAGAGAGTGTAAGCCTGTCCTCCAAGGGATTGAGACTGCATATTCCGTTTGACAGCACCTTGGGAAGCATCGGCACAACACTTCCGGGAAAATATACGCTTGTTCCCCTCTTCATCGCTTCCTTGTCGAGCGGGCTGTTTTCCGTAACATAATGGGTAACATCTGCTATGTGTACTCCGAGGGTGTATATGCCGTCTTCAAAGCTTATGTTTATTGCATCGTCAAAATCACGACTGTCTCTGCCGTCAATTGTTATTATATTAAGCTCCCTGAAATCCTCTCTGGCATCAATATCGCTTTGGGATATGGTTGTATCAAGGTTCTCACACTGCACCGCAACCTTGCGCTCAAAGTCCTGAGTAAGTCCGTGAGAGCGCATTACAGCAAGCATATCCACGCCATTCTGGCTCTCAAAGCCCAGAATTTCGCACACCTCTCCCTCGGGTCTGCGTATTCCCTTGTCGGGGTCGGGCCACTTTGTAATTCTTACAACTACTGTCTGTCCGTCGCGGGCAAGAGCTGTTTTCTTTTTGCTTACAAAAATATCGTGAGGAAATCTGTCTCCCCTGGGTACTACAAACCCAAAATTGCGGTTGCTTTGAAATGTACCCACAACCGTATCGGTTGCTCTCTCAAGGATTTTTAACACCTTTCCCTCTCTCTTGTTACCCGACGAGCCCTTGACAAGGCTTATCATAACCTTGTCTCCGCCTAGCGCACCCTTAAGCGCTGAGGCAGGTATGAACACATCTCCGTCAGGACAGAGCAAAAAACCGAAACCGCCCCTTGCCATAGATATTGTACCTGTAAGATATCCGAGCTTTTGGGGAGAAGAATATTTTTTTGATGAGGTTTTAATTATCACTCCCTCATCTGTAAGCTCCCTCAGTATATCCATAAGCTCTTCTCTGTCGTCAAAGGGAATATCTAACATAAGCATGATTTCTTCGACACCCAGCGGAGGATATTTGCTGTCTTGTAAAAATTCCGATATTATTTGCTTTCTGTTCATATGATTTCCTTTATCAAATACTTATTTTAACAAATCTGCCGTCCTGCATTGTGCACATATCCTTAAATCCTATATCCTTTAACAGTTCTTTGGTTTCGGCAAATGCACAATCGAGCCCGTCTGTAGAGTGGCTGTCCGAGGACAGAATAATGGGTGCACTCTCACACTTCAGGATATGAAGAAGATTTACATAAGGATACGGTGTCCTGCGGTAGCCTCTGGATATTGCTCCCGTATTAACCTCAAAAATACATCCCGACGATACTGCATACTTAAGATATTTTTCGGCAATTATGTCATATTCAGTTTTCCCCAAAAACAGAGGTTCATACTTTTCATCATATTTTGTAAGGAGGTCAAAATGCCCTATGATATCAGGTTTTCTGCTCACTATATAATCGCAGAATGTTTTGTAGTAATTCTCAGCAAGTGCCATGGCGTCACCGCCCATAAGATTTATGCAATCAACCATACTTTCGTAGCTTAAATCTACTGAATAATATATTCCGTTTATCTTAAAATAGTGAAGCGAACCGATAATATAATCGTATTTTTCCCTGCCTGCAAGGCAGGTTGCATCTTCTTCGGTGCCGAGATAAATCTGTATTTTGTCTCTGTATTTATCCTTAAGGCGAAGAATTTCCGTTCTGTAAGCGTGCTCATCTGTCATACAATAGCTTGTGTCAAAATCGGTATATCCGTGCCCCGAAAAGCCAAGAGAAGAAAAACCCTTATCTATTGCGAAAAGAACCATTTCCTCTGCCGTATTACTTCCGTCGCAAAAACTCGTATGTGTGTGGTAATTAGATAACATATCGTACCTCACTTTATTGCTTTATTCTTCCATTTTCCTGCCTTATAGAATATCGCTGTTATAACAGCGCCCATTATCCATGTTACAAGAAGCGATATCTGTATGCACTCGCATCTGCCAAATGGAAGGGAGGGTGTTCTTGTAAGATATGATATTCCGTAAGCTACGGGAATACGAAGCACAACGGTTGTAATAAGCGATATCCACATAGGTGTTACTGTATCGCCCGCACCTCTCATAATACCCGAAAGGCTCTGCGTTACCGCAACGGCGATATAGCCTGCCGCAAGAATTTTCATAAGATAATTACTCATATCCACAAGCTCTTTTGTGGTTGTAAAAATCTCCATAAGGTATCTTCCAAAAAGGAGAATAACTGCCGTAATTGTCGCTGAGCAAATAACAGCAACCCATGTTCCCTGCTTTGCTCCCTTTGTAACTCTGTCCATAAGTCCTGCGCCGACATTCTGTCCCGCATATGTGGTAAGTGCCATTCCGAAAGAGAAGTTTGGCATCATTGCAAAACCGTCAACTCTCATAATAACAACATTTGCCGCAATAAAAAGTTCACCAAACTGGTTTGTAAGAGACTGTACTATAATCATTGCTGATGAGAATATCGCCTGAGTAAGACCCGATGGAAGTCCCAGGGTTATAATCTTTTTTACATATTCCTTTTCGGGTTTTAAGTAACGCAGTCCAAAATCAAAGAACTCATTCATTTTGGAAAGCTTTATCATACAAAGAACGGAAGATATCATCTGTGCAATAATGGTAGCAAGTGCAACTCCGCCAACTCCCATTCTTACAACCGATACAAAGAATATATCAAGAACAATGTTGATTACAGTAGCTATAAGAAGATATATAAGCGCGGAAAAGGAATCTCCCATTCCCCTTAAAATTCCGCTCAGTATATTGTAATAAGCCATTCCCGAAATACCTAAAAGGCTTATCATAAGATAGCTGTGGCAACCGTCAATTATGGCATCGGGGGTGTTAAGGAGCTTAAGTACGGGTCTTATAAACGGCGTTGCAACAATCATAAGAAAAATGCTTGCTATCGCCGTAACCGTAATAGCTGTACCTATTGTCGAGGAAAGACCCTCGCGGTTTTTTGCGCCGAAGTACTGCGAAACCATAACTCCCGCACCTGTTGAAATACCTATAAATAGCACTAAAAGCATATTGAGTATGGGCATAGTGCTTCCGACTGCTGCAAGTGCATTATCTCCTATGTATCTTCCGACTACTATGCTGTCTACCGTACTGTAAAGCTGTTGCGCAATATTTCCTATAAGCATGGGAAGAGTGAATGTTACTATACATTTCCATGGTGTTCCCTGCGTCATGTCTGTTGGTGCGAATAATTTCTTAAACATATATGTTTCCTCTTCTTTCTGTTTTTCATTAGCCATAACTATCATAAAGCTATACAAACGATTTCTCGTTTGTATAGCTTTTTTCTCAATTTTCATTGACAAAGTCAAATATTTATATTATAATGTAAACAGATAGAGGGCAAGACCGCAAAGCGGCTAGCCAAGAAAGTTAATTAAAATAACTGCTTCGTCTTGGCGGGAGGAGCAGTTATTTTTTTATGGTTATTACAAGAAGTAATAGAATAATCATAAAATAAATTATGTATTCGTTTCCCATAAAACCACCTCCAATCTCTGCCTGAATAAGCAGAACAAAAAGGTGGCTAACCGCCCTCGAACTTGCCCCGTATCAGATTGGATTTCTCCAACAATGATATTTTAACATAGTATGGAAGAAAATGCAAGAATTTTGCACGAAAAACTACAATGCTTACTTTGAAATCTAACCTTTACAGAATTACTCATAAAATAACGGAGGTCAATATGGATTTTTTAACTCTTGCGGAGTCCAGATATTCAGTAAGGAAATACTGTGATACTCCCCTTACCAAAGAACACATCGAACTTATACTCAAAGCCTCGCACCTTGCACCCACAGGATGCAACAACCAACCGCAAAGAATACTTGTGCTAAATACTCCCGAGTCCGTTGCAAAGCTCAAAGACATAACAAGATCGCACTTTGATGCACCCACAGCAATGCTTGTATGCTACAACAAGGACGAAAGCTGGGTGCGTAAATATGACGGTGCCATGTGTGCACCTGTTGATGCATCAATCGTAGCTACACACATGATGCTCGAAGCTCATGAAATCGGCGTGGGAACCTGCTGGGTGATGTCGTTTGACCCCGATGCGATGCGAAAGGCATATAACATACCGTCTAATTTCGAGCCATATGCACTTCTTGTAATGGGATACCCTCATCCCGACTCAAAGCCTCTTGATATGCACTCCAGCTACCGTCCGATGGATGAGGTTGTGTTTTACGAAAGCTTTTGATTTAGGCTCTATAATAAATGTTGGGGTGTCCAACAAATAGAGCTCAAGAAAAATTTAAGAATAATTAAAAAAAGAGAGCATATTTGTTCAAAATCCGTT
>JAZREC010000229.1:0-1896 GCA_045660605.1 Clostridia bacterium | reverse complement strand
TGATGCTACAAAGACATATAAAGAAAACAAGGTAAATTATGCTTGTACTCCGCCTGTTGCAAATGAAACTGCATATTACAGAGTCGACCTTAAAAACTATATGCCGGGCAGAAAGGCTGCTACAATAAACGGTCAGTCTACAAATGCATCTATCGCTTTCAGCGGATGCGGAAACACAATTGAAATTTACGGAATCTGGATTTTTGATGCAACAAAGGTAACAGACAGCATGAACCTTGCAGTAATGGGAACAAATGCTGCAAGATATCCTGAAGGCGTAAGCTTAAGCTTTGCAGAGGGTGCTCAGGTTCAGCAGGGCTTGTCATATTATCAGTCCGGCGGTGACGGTACCGTTACAATCACAGGCGATTATATGGAAATCGGCAAGCATGTAAGCGGTGCTTCATCATGGCCAAAGAAGCCAAGATTTTTAATTGAAGACAAGTACATTTCAGGAACAGCTGACAAGTATCTCCAGATAGAGGTAGAATACGCAACAAATCTCGGAAAAGTAATAGAAAATCCTGCAAACGAAAAGCTTTACATTGACTATGTTACAACATCGGGTGAGACAAAGAGAGTATATGCAGACCTTATAAACGATGAAGAAAAGCATACATGTATGGTAGTTCTTGAGGATGCAAACCTTGCAAATAATCTTGACAATAAGTTTGACTTCGTAGTTTCAAGAATGGCAGGCGATATGGATAACGAATATCTCCATGTTTACGGTGTTAAGGTAACAAACCTTTCACACAAGCCGATTGAAGGCTACAAATGAAAGGATGAAAGGTTAGAAAGTGCATACTTTTTACCTAAGAAGGTGCCGAAGCAGGAAATAGTGGATGAAGTAACGGGCAGAACCTATTACTATGTCAATATGGACGGAATGCAAATGCTCCGTCCGTATGTGACTGCTCAGCACTGGAACAGTGACGGAACGAAGTTTATCTTCGGAAACGATGAAACAAAAGCAATGTATGAATACGATGTTGAGAACGAAACTGTAAAATTCCTTGCATATGCTCAGGTGGACAGTGTGCATCTGAATGCAACCGTAACTCCCGATGATAAGATTTATTACTATAATTATCATGAGGGAATCTGGTGCATGGACTGGAAAACATATGATAAGAAGCTTCTTACAGACAGATGGTTCTCAATACTTTCCGTAAGAAACGATGGAAACTACGCATCGGGATATGTGGTTGGTAATAACAGCGAAAAGCGTCTTGCCCGTGTAAATCTTGAAACGGGAAAGGTAGATGAGCTTGAGAAGGACTTTATCAGCGCAAATCCGGCATCGAGCGGTATCGGTCATCCGCAGATTAATCCCGAATATCCTGAGCTTGAATTCTTCTGTAATGAAGGCGAGGGTATTTATGACAGAATGTGGCTTGCAAACTGGAATACGGGCGAAATGTATAATATGTTTGTTCCGAAAAAGGATTCAAACAAGAAGCCGACAGAGCTTGTAACCCATGAAGTATGGTCTATGGACGGAGAAAAGATTTATTTTGTAAAATATGACGGTGATGAATCGGTTGCACCTCGCGGTCTTATGCGTACGGATAAGTACGGAAGAAACCGTGAGTATATAAACGACGATTATAATTACTGGCATTGCTATCCGTCGGGCGATGATAAATGGATTGCTGCAGATACAAATATCGGACAGATAATCCTTGTTGATGTTGACGGTGATAAGTCTCATTATATTGCCAAGTTCAACATGACAAGCTGGATACATCCTTATCAGCCGCATCCGTGTGTAAATCGTGAAGGTAACATGGTGAGCTGGCAGATGGTAAACGATAAGAATATTATAGGTTGCGCATTTGCGGATGTATCTGATATAACAAAATAATTTTCAGGAAGGGGCTGTTGCATTTAGCG
>JAZREC010000228.1:0-5222 GCA_045660605.1 Clostridia bacterium | reverse complement strand
CAACGCCAAATTTATCTGTTTTTAGGTCTTTAAGCGGAAGTTTTTCCATTATTGCAGAAATTTCTTTCTTTTGTTCTTCAACCGCCTTTTCGTCGCCATCTTCTAAGATTGAACCTATAGACGCTAAGAGTTGTTCGCCCTTCTCCGTATTTGCTTTCAAATACAAATCTTCTTGCGTTTTCCACGCCGTCACGTCGCCAGCAGGTGTTGCAGGATCTATTCCGAACGTTTTGCAGAAACAAGTTTCAGCAGGCTTGCCACAAGCCAAAGAAACAATAACGCCCTTTTCTCTTCTTGAAGCATAGTAGCTGTCTACGGGCTCTGTCAAAAACACTCTGTCTAAGATATCAAAGCTCTTGACATCGCACGCACGCACTCCGAAGATAACAAAATCCTCTGTTTCGCTTCTTGTATCTATAACCTCGATGTTTTTGCCCTCGGTCTTGAATTCCATAAGGTTTTCCATCTGGGGAAAAAAGAAATCCTTGGGGCTTCGTACGGTGTTGAGTGCATCGCTCCACAAAATTCCGTCCTGCCACTCCTTATAAACGGCGGTGCCGTCCTTGTCGTCTGTGGGAAGATAGAGTCTTGCGGTTTTTGAAATTTCGCCAAAAAGCAAATTTATTTTATCAAGAGAACATTTACGCATCAATATCCCTCCTGTCAAACACATCGCCCGGTTCCAAGTCCGATTCGGTGTAGTCTACAAGCGGAGCTCTCATAGCAACCTCTGCTCCTGCCTGATACTCGCCGTAGAATTCGTTGATATCCTTTATGAACTTACGGTTAAGGAGATGAAGCGGAATATTCTGAGGACAAACTCTCGGACATTCTCCGCAGTCTGTACATCTGCCTGCTACATGATATGCTCTTATAATATGGAACATCTTTTCTTCAAAGCTGTTTGCAGGTGCTTTGTTTTCCACGCCTGATGAGGGGTTGTCAAACACACACTTTTCGCATGTGCATGCAGGGCATGCATCACGGCAGGCGTTGCAACGGATACAGCGGGAAAGCTCATTCTGCCAGAATTCAAATCTCTCGTCAGCTGTCATTGCTTCCAGCTTTGCAACCTCGTCGAATCTCTGAGAGTCGATAACTTCGCCCTCGTCACCCATAAGCTCATCATATGCAACATGCTTTTTGCTCTTGCAGTTTATACATCTCTCCAAAAGGACATCCTTAAAGGGAACTGCAATGGGCTTATCCTCATAAATGGTTGTTACCATAAGGGTTTCGCCGTCTTCTTCTATCTTGCTTATTCCCTCGCCTGCTACCGCCTTAAGCTTTGAAACATCTGCCATACCCTCGCAGGGAATACCTACGGCGTATACATTTTCCCTATTAAAGCGGTGCTCTGTAAGAAGCTGATTGAAGCTGTATGTGTCGCAGGGCTTTAAGAAAACGAGGATTTTTCCGTCAAATCTGTCTGTTTTTGAGACAAGGTATTTTGAAAAATTCGCTCCGCAGAAATCATTCCATACAAAATTCTCTTTAAGGTCTTCCTCGGTTGTGAACATTTTTGGGGTTACATCGTAGCCGAATTCTCCCTTAGCCCATCCGAGAACTGCGTTAACGGTGCCGTCAGAAAGCAGAGAAACTGCTTTTTCCATAAGCTGATTTTGTGTTATCTTTTGCATCGCAGATCCTCCAATCTCTTGTTTTCACCAAGCTCTGTTACCTTTTCTACAAAGTCATTCATTGTCTGGGCAAACTTTGCGCCCTCTGCTGCAGAAACCCACTCCAGACGGGTACGCTCTTTTTCGATACCAAGGAAGTCGAGCATGGAGAAGAGTGCCGTCATTCTTCTTCTGGTATAGTAGTTTCCTGATGTGTAGTGGCAGTCACCCGGGTGGCATCCGCATATGATAACTCCGTCTGCGCCTCTCTGGAACGCACGGAGAACAAACATCGGGTTGACACGGCAGGAGCAAGGAACTCTGATAATCTTTACATCTGCAGGATAGTTGAGACGGTTGTTTCCTGCAAGGTCTGCACCGGCATATGAACACCAGTTACAGCAAAAAGCAACTATTAAAGGTTTATGTTCATTTACTTGCATATTGCATCCACCTCCGCCATAATCTGATTGCTTGCAAATCCGCTTAAGTCCATAGCACCCGACGGACATGCAACTGTACATGCACCGCATCCCTGACAAACTGCAGGATTGACAACTGCAACTCTTCTTACCTTGGTTGTTCTGTCGGGCATGCGGAACTCTTTGTCTTCATAAGTGATAGCACCATAGGGGCAAACTCTTTCGCAAGTGGAACAGCCGTTGCACATAAGCTCGTTGGAATGTGCTACACAGGGGTTTCCTGTTAATTTGTCCTTTGCTAAAAGTCCGATAACCTTTGATGCCGCCGCACCCGCCTGAGAAACTGTTTCGGGAATATCCTTGGGTCCCTGACACGCACCCGAAAGGAATACACCTGCTGTCGGGCTCTCTACAGGACGGAGCTTGGGATGTGCTTCGGTAAAGAAGTCATTTGTGTCCATGCTTGCTGTGAGCATAGTCGCAAGAGGTCTTGCGGACTTGTCGGGCTCAATGGCAGCGGCAAGGACTACAAGGTCTGCATCTATATGAAGCTGTTTGTTATCAATTAAGTCTGATGCCTGAACCTTGAGCTTATCGCCCTCGGGGGTAACCTTTCCTACCATACCCTTGACATATTTTACGCCGTATTCCTCTACTGCACGGCGGTAGAATTCGTCAAAGTTCTTGCCGGGGGTTCTTACATCTATATAGAATACATATACCTCTGTGTCGGGGTATTTGTCTCTTACAAGCATTGCGTGTTTAGCTGTGTACATACAGCAAATTTTTGAGCAGTATTCCTTGCCCTTTTCGGCACATGAGTCGCATCTTGAGCCTACGCACTGTACAAAAACGATAGTCTTTGGCGATTTGCCGTCGGAGGGTCTTTCAAGATGACCTGCGGTCGGACCTGCGGCATTTGTAAGACGCTCAAATTCAAGTGATGTTATTACATCCTTTGACTGATTGTAGGCAAACTCATCAAACTTATCCATGCTGATTGGATTGAAGCCTGTTGCAACAACAATCGCACCGTACTTTTCGCTTATATATTCATCCTTCTGTGTATAGTCGATAGCTCCCGCTGCGCAAACCTTGGCACAAAGACCGCATTTGCCGTTTTTGAGCATATTACATGCATTGGGGTCGATTGTGGCAACCTTGGGAACTGCCTGAGCAAACGGAATATATATCGCTCTGCGGTTATCCATACCGAGATTGAACTCGTTGGGAACCTTCTTCATGGGGCACTTTTCTACACAAGCACCGCAGCCTGTACATATATCTTCCTTTACATAACGGGCATTCTTCTTGATGGTTACATCAAAGTTACCTACAAAGCCCTTGATTTCTGATACTTCGCTGTATGAGAAAATACGGATTTTATCATTCTGGCCAACATCAACCATCTTAGGTGTAAGGATACAAGCCGCACAGTCAAGTGTGGGGAATGTCTTGTCAAGCTGTGCCATCTTACCGCCGATTGTAGGCTTGGTTTCTACAATATCTACGGGGAAGCCTGCATCTGCAATATCAAGCGCTGTCTGTATACCCGCAATACCGCCTCCGATAACAAGAGCTCTCTTTGTAACGGGAGACTCGCCGGGTGTAAGGGGTGTATTTAAGTTAACCTTGGCAACAGCCGCCTTGCCGAGAATAATTGCTTTTTCTGTTCCTGTGGGAATATCCTTATGAACCCATGAACACTGTTCTCTTATATTTGCAATCTCTACCATGTAGGGATTAAGACCTGCGGCAGCAGCAGTTTTTCTAAACGTTGCCTCGTGCATACGGGGCGAGCATGAGCAAACAACTATTGCGGTGAGGTTGTGCTCTTTTATTGCTTCCTTTATCATATCCTGTCCTGCCTGAGAACACATATATTGATAATTGGCGGAAAAGACGACACCGGGTTCGGTTTTAAGTGCCTCTGATACTGCCTCGACATCTACTGTTCCGGCAATATTACTTCCACACCAACATACAAAAACTCCAACTCTTTGCATTTGTCCTTTCCTCCTTACTTACTGTATTTTCTAAACGCACTTACAAGAAGCTGTTGGGGGGTATCTTCATCTGCAAGACACGGAATATCATTTGCTGTTATTCTGTTTCCACCCTGTTTTTTTACTGCTTCAAGGCGTACTGCCTCAACCAGCTTGGCAGGCTCAACGCCTCTTGGACATCTGTCGATACATGCAAAGCATGACAGACATCTGTAAAGTGAATCCGAACTCAAAAGCGCCTCTATGTCTCCGCTCTCCACCATGCTTACAAACTGATGGGGATGGTACTCCATCTCATCATATGCGGGGCAGGTTGCAGAGCACTTACCGCACTTCATACATTTTCTTGGGTTTACTCCGCTCATGCGGATTAACTCCTCGCGAAGATACTTATTATTCATTTGTATCCTCCTTTACTCCGAGTGCCTCTGCTAAAATCTCGGTAAAATAAACAACGGGTATATCTGCACCGTTCTTTATAAGATTGTATTTGCAAAGCGGACATGCTGTTATAATCATTTCCGCACCCTGTGCCTTGGCATTCTCTATAACAGAATTGCTGTTCTTTTTAGCAAGGGTGGGGCTTTCGAGGCTTACATATCCTCCGCAGCACTCATTACGCTTTGCATAGATAACAGGTTCTGCTCCGAGAGCCTTAATAAAATCTTCCATAATGCTCGGATTTTCGGGGTCGTCTGTCTTCATAACGCTGGCAGGTCTTAAAAGCAGGCATCCGTAATATGCACCGATTTTTTTACCCTTTAAGGGATTTACAACCTTTTCCTTAAGTGTATCAAATCCAACTACATCGCGAAGAAGCTCAAGATAGTGATAAACCTGTGCTTCTCCCATGTAGATATCATCTTCTGCCATATAGCGGTTTGCTTTGTCCGAAAAATCCTTGTCGTTTTGCATCATATGATTTGTTTGTTTAATAACATTGTGGCAAGCTGAGCATACTGTAACTAAAGGCTGTTGTTTAGATGAAGCCTCTTTAAGCGCACGAACAGAAGAAAGCTTTGTTGCAACTTCATTTTTCGCCGTAGTGAATACTCCTCCGCAGCATTGCCAATTTTCTATTTCTTCGAGTGTAATCCCAAGTGCCTCGCTTGCTTTGTACGCATATAAATCAAGGTCTTTTGCTTTGTTCTTGAGAGTACATCCCGGAAAGTAAC
>JAZREC010000227.1:0-3106 GCA_045660605.1 Clostridia bacterium | reverse complement strand
TTTTCACGGCTTTCCACAAGACCGCGGTCTACAAGCTCTACATCTAAGCGTCCTGCCATTTCACATACCCATTCCTTTGTAAAAACTTAGTATTCTTTCGCTGACAGACCTGCTGTCAAGCTTACATATCTCAAACAGCTCTTCCTGTTTGCCGTGCGGAATAAAACAGCTTTGAAATCCGAGGTGCAAACAGGGAACACATATATCTGTCTTTGCACTTATATACTGCCCCATACCAACGTGTGTTATATTATCTTCTATTGTAACAACAAGCTTTTTGCCCATTATTCTGTCCTTTAGTGCATCTGTATCGAGAGGCTTAAGAGAGCGAATGGCAATCACCTGAGCACCTATGCCGTACTGTGAGAGCAAGGAAGATGCCTCCATTGCCGTATCGGTCATTCTGCCCGATGCCAGTATAAGTATATCATCACCATCTGTAAGCTCTTCTATCCCCAATGGACTTAGCTCTTTCGGACTTCTGAAGCTTATAGGTGCCTTGGGGTATCTTATAGCTACAGGTCCTGTGCACTCATCAATTGCATATGTTATCATGGACTTCATTTCTTCATAGCATGAGGGCATAAGAATTGTCATATTGGGAATATGGCAAAGCATTGACAAATCCATAAGACCCTGATGTGTCTCTCCGTCCTCGCCCGTAAGACCTGCATGTCCTATACAGAATACAACATGGAGCCCTCCCAGACATACATCATGTATTATCTGGTCATATGTCCTTTGAAGAAAAGTGGAATACATACATACAACAGGTACATATCCTCCCCTTGCCATGCCTGCAGCCATAGTGACTGCGTGCTCCTCTGCTATGCCGACATCAAAAAACCTTTCGGGAAAGCTTTTTGAAAATTCAGAAAGTCCGCATCCCGAGGTCATTGCGGCTGTAATTGCGGTTATGCGGTCATTTTTCTTTGAGAGAGAGGTTATTACTGCCGAAAATACATCATCATAGCCCATTTCCCTCTTGCTTATTCTTACGGTTTCACTGCTGACACCGTGAAATTTACTGGGATTGTTCTCCGCCTCCGTGTATCCCATACCTTTTTTTGTAAAGGTATGAATAACAACAGGTCCGTCAATTTCCTTTGCTCTTTTAAGAGCGTCCGAAACATCCGAAAAATTATTACCGTCTATTATTCCCATATATGTGAAGCCCAGCTCTTCAAAAAGAGGCGATGCAATTGCTGCATATTTGAGCTTGCTTTTAACATATCTTATGGCTTTGTCTGCAGTTTTGCCGACCTTGCCGAGTTTGCCGAGTATTCCGTGAACATTTGACTTTGTGTGAATATATCGGGGGTTAAACCTGAGCTTTGTAAGGTGAAGAGAAAGACCTCCCACATTTCTGTTTATGGACATTTCGTTATCATTAAGTATGATTATAAGGCGGGTTTTTCTTACCCCAACATCGTTCATAGCCTCAAAGCACATTCCGTTTGCAATAGCGCCGTCGCCCACAAGAACAATAACATGGCTGTCATCGCCCGCAAGGTCTCTTGCCCTTGCCATACCTACTGCGGCAGATATGGATGTACCTGCATGTCCGACATCAAAGAAATCATACTCGCTCTCGGAGGTTCTCGGAAAGCCCGAAATTCCTCCCAGACGGCGAAGTGTGTCAAATCTGTCCTTTCTTCCTGTGAGCATCTTATACACATAGCACTGATGTCCCACATCGAATATAAGCTTGTCCTTTGGGAAATCAAAACAGCTTGCAAGTGCAAGCGTTAATTCCACAACTCCGAGATTGGACGCAAGATGTCCGCCTGTGTGCATTACATTGCGCACAAGAAAGCTTCTTATTTCTTCTGTGAGAAGCTGTATTTCCTCATAATTCAATTTTTTTACATCGCTTGGGCAATTGATTTTGTCCAGTATTGACATATCCTATCTATCTCTCTTTCGAAAAGAAAATACATTTTTTGCATAGTGTATAATTACTGCAATATTCATAACTATGGTATCGCAATACTTCTTTGCAACACCCTTTCCTGCCGCCTTGCCCCCTACGGTAAGTGCAGAAACAATAGCTGTAAGAATCATACTTATAAATGTAGCGGGAAGAAGAGGATACATATTAAACAGAGATGCCGCAATCGATGCCGCAAGTCCTCCGGAAAGTACACCTGCAATATCGCCGATTACATCGTTGCAAAAGCTCGAAACCTTGCCTGCGTTTCGTATAAGCTTTATTGCCTCGGGGCTTCCCTTGAGTCCTCTTGTTGACCTTGAATGAAACGGCGTCTCATCTGCAATCGTAACCGCAAGTCCTAAAATATCAAAAATAATACCCAGTAAAATTACCAGAAGCAAAATCAAAAATGCAACAACAATATTGACCCCGTCCGAAAAACCGTTTGTGACGATAGCCATAATCATTGATATAATAAATGCTGCTACTGTAATTTTAATGGGCCATAAATCAATTTTTTTCATACTCTATCCTTTTGTATAAATATATAAAAACGGTGGCAATAAACAGAGTAAAATTTACGGCTTAGGTTCAGCCGGATTTCCCGCTGTGCTACCGCCTCGTCGCCAAAGCGGCCGTTCCCATTTGAAGCACAGCCTGCTGCGTCGCCGTCAGCTTTGCTGAATTACCACTTAGTCCGTACTGCAATCCCCTGTCTAAAACAGCCTAGGAGTTTTCCTCACAGTCTTATCAACTCTTAGCCTCTTTTGCAGATATGGTTTCAGATGCAATAACCGACACAGCAACGGCCATTGCTGTGCGATGTGAACGGTCATCCACCATAGCCACTCAAGGCAGGCTACACTGCACACAGCGTGTTTGTTACCCACACCGCATAGCAGGTTTTATCCTGAACCGTAACTTAGCTTTTCTATATGAAAAACACCAAACGGCATGGATAAGGAAATCCTGGTTTCAAAGGGTCAGATGACCCCGATACTCAAAACCCCTTACCCAAAAGCTACGAATTCCGGTCTCCACGGAAAAAGGGTCAACGCCCGCATGCCATTGCGGCTCGCCCTTAAACCTTAACTCCCAGCATCTGCCCCAAACTGGGCGTAAGAAGCAAACACAAGGAACTTCATCGATATGCCCTTTAGTGGATTTTTAGGC
>JAZREC010000226.1:0-7547 GCA_045660605.1 Clostridia bacterium | reverse complement strand
TGTCAAGATAATCGAGCATACTTAGTGTCTTTTCGATACCGTGTCCCGTATATTTTACATAGCTTTCGTTATCCCAGAATTTAAGGTCAAGAATAACAAGCTGTGCATTAGCGAGAACATACTTTACGCTGTCAGTGAGTTCAACCGCACCAGATGTATCTATGGCATAGTTAATACCCTTTTCTTTAAGGAGTGGAACACATTCTCTTATAAACTCCGCCTGACAGAGCGGTTCCCCGCCCGAAAAGGTAACGCCTCCGTCTATACCGAAATACGGCTTGTACCTTGCAATCTTGTTAACAAGAGTTTGTGCATCTGTCCCGTCTTCTCCCACATACCAGGTATCAGGATTGTGGCAATATACGCATCTCAGCGGACAGCCCTCCATAAATACTGCACACCTTAGCCCCTCGCCGTCTACTGCGGCAAGGCTCTCAAAGGAATGGATATGTCCTTTAGGCATTATATTACACCTCTTTATTACATCTTGTCATGGAATGTTCTTGATATAACCTCCAGTTGTTTATCCTTGGACAATTTATTGAAGTTAACCGCATATCCGCTTACTCTTATTGTAAGAGACGGATAGAGTGTCGGGTCATTCATTGCATCTATAAGCTTCTGTCTGTTGAGTACATTTACATTGAGGTGGTGTGCGTCCTGACTGAAATATCCGTCCAGTATGCCGACAAGCTTATTTACTCTGTCACTGTCATCTGTTCCGAGTGCCTGAGGTGTGATGGAAAATGTATTTGATATACCGTCTCGGCAACAGTCGTAGTCAATCTTTGCAACAGAGTTAAGCGATGCAAGCGCACCCTCAGCGTCTCTGCCGTGCATCGGGTTTGCACCTGGTGCAAAAGGCTCTCCTGCCTTTCTGCCGTCGGGGGTTGCTCCGGTCTTCTTTCCGTAAACTACATTTGATGTTATTGTAAGAATCGAAAGAGTATGAACAGCATTTCTGTATGCAGGTGTTTTAATAAGCTCGCCATAGAAGAACTCTGTAACCCACTTTGCAATTTCGTCTGCTCTGTCGTCATCATTTCCGTATTTGGGGAATTCGCCTGTACAGTCAAAATCAATTATTATTCCTCTGTCGTCCTTTATGGGTGTTACATGCGCGTATTTAATTGCGCTGAGGCTGTCTACGAGCACACTCAGACCGCTTATTCCAAACGCCATAAGTCTCTCGGGTTCGGGATCGTGAAGTCCCATCATAAGTCTCTCATATGCATATCTGTCGTGCATATAATGGATAATGTTCATGGTATTGACATAAAGATGTGCCATCCATGAAGCATATGATTTGAATGCCTTTATTACCTTGTCGTAATTAAGCTCGGATGTACCAAATACCTCTCCCTCGGGAGCTACAAGCTCTCCGTATACTTCGTCTCTTCCGCCGTTTAACGCCATAAGAAGAACCTTTGCAAGATTGCATCTTGCACCGAAGAACTGCATCTGCTTACCTGTTCTCATTGCAGATACACAGCAGGCGATTGAATAATCGTCTGCGAAGTCCTTTCGCATAACATCGTCATTCTCATACTGAATAGAGTCTGTATCTATAGAAACCTTGGCACAAAACTCCTTGAAGGGTCTGGGGAGCTTCTCTGACCAGAGAACTGTAATATTGGGCTCTGCACTTGGTCCGAGGTTGTATAATGTCTGCAAAAATCTGTAGCAGGTCTTTGTAACCATGCTTCTGCCGTCTTCTGTAGCACCTGCAAGAGAGCATGTAACCCAAACGGGATCTCCTGCAAAAAGCTCGTTGTACTCGGGTGTTCTCAGGTGTCTTACCAGACGCATTTTTATTACAAGGTCATCTATCAGTTCCTGTGCACCCTTTTCGTCGAGTGTGCCTTCTTCGATATCACGCTGAATATATATATCTATAAATGATGATATTCTTCCTATACTGTTTGCCGCGCCGTTCTGCTCCTTTATGGCACCGAGGTATCCAAAGTACAGCCATTGAACTGCCTCAAGTGCATTTACTGCGGGGCGGGATATATCACAGCCGTATTCTTCTGCCATGGTAATAAGCTGATACATAAATTCAAGCTGTCTTTCTATATCCTCAACAAGCTGAATATTATCTGCTGTCATATCCCTCTGGCTGATACGCTTTTTGTCCTCTATTCTCTGTTTAATGAGGTAATCCATACCGTAAAGCGCAACTCTGCGGTAATCACCGATAATTCTGCCTCGTGCATACGCATCGGGAAGACCTGTAAGCAGTCCTGCGTGGCGTGCCTTTCGCATGGTTTCTGTATATACTCTGAAAACGCCTGTATTATGGGTTGTTCTGTACTTGAATTCCTGCTGAACATTTTGTCCGATTTTGTATCCGTATGCTTCGCATGCCTGAACGGCATTTCTGTATCCTGCAAACGGATTTACTGCTCTTTTAAGCGGTTCGTCTGTCTGAAGTCCCTTTATGATATCCTTACCCTCTATAACATATCCGGGCTTGTGCGAAAGAATACTCGAAACGGTATCGGTATCAATCTTCAGAACACCGCCCTTTTCGTTCTCTTCTATAAGAAGCTCCTCCAGTCTTGCCCTTACACATTCGGTTCTCTCCGTTGCACCCTCAAGAAATGAAGAGTCTCCGTCATACGGAGTATAGTTATTCTTGATGAAATCGCTGACATCAATAGTATTATTCCATTTACCCGTTTTGAATCCTCTGTAAAAATCCATATGTTCATTCTCCTTTGCAATATAAAATAATCAAAAAGGCACCCTCTAACAAAGGGTGCCCAGACGGTCGGCAATAATGTTCCCCACTCCCTCATAGTTAAGCACGCGGGAGCCGAATCCCGTATGCCTTAAATGCATAAAATTTGCACACTTTTCACTTGTCGTCCTCGCAAGGCGACAGCCTTCCTTTGTCCTCCGCATAAAAATTGCACTAAATTTTATGCATTTAAGGTCGAAGAGTTTTAAGATAGTCAATTTCCTGTCAAGGCAAGTAAAATCTTGAAGGGAATACTTTCGTATTTCCAAAAGATTTTACGCAGTATTGTCCGAAATTGTCATCTTAAAACCATGCTGGATTCGGCTTCCGTGTGCTTATTCTCCGTCAGTTGCAGGGATACTTTTATTATACACTAAATTCAGTTTTTGTCAAGTTTTTTAACCCTTGGAACCAAAAAAATTACGGGTTTCTTCCCTCACCTTATCTCTAAGGAATATAAGTGCAGTAAGGTTTGGAAGTGCCATAAGAACATTTAAGGTTTCTGCAAGAGACCACACAGCCTTAACGCTTCCGACAGCGCCGATGTATACAGCTATAACATATGCCGATTTATACAGGAATTTACATTTACCTGACCCGTGAAAAAGATAGTCAATACACACCTCACCATAATACGCCCATCCGATAATAGAAGACAGGGCGAAAAGTATGGTACACATTGTCACGCATATACTTCCAAAGCCCTGAACTGCACTGTCAAATGCACCGATACTAAGCTGTGCACCCGAAATGGCGGTATTTTGCCACAGATTTGAGGTAAGTACCACAAGTGCTGTCATTGTGCATATTACAATAGTTGTAAAAAACACTTCAAATATTCCCCACATTCCCTGCAAAACAGGTTCCTGTGTATCGGACGCCCCATGTGCAATCGGTGCACTGCCAAGACCTGCTTCGTTGGAAAAAATTCCTCCCGAAAAGCCATACCTCATGGCAACCAATATGCCATATCCCAATGTACCGCCAGCCACAGACCTGACATTTAAGGCCTCTGCAAATATAGAGGCAAAGGCAGAAGGAATTCTGTCATATCTTATCACAAGTACTGTGACAGAGCATATGACATAAAGAAGTGCCATAAAAGGAACAAGCTTTTCGTTGACCTTTGCAATTCTTTTTATACCACCGAGAATTACAGCACCGCAAATAAGAGTAAGTACAATTCCCGTTATACATGGGTTTAATCCCGTAACCGTCTTAAGGGAAACTGCTATAGAATTTGACTGCACTGCATTGCCTATACCAAAGCACGAAACTGCTGTCATAATTGCAAACATTACGGAAAGTCCCTTAAACCCAAGTCCGTTTTGGATATAGTACATGGGGCCTCCCGCATATTCACCGCTTTTTGTGCGGATGCGATAGCGGACAGAAAGAACTATTTCGGAATATTTTACCGCCATGCCGAGAAATGCACTAACCCACATCCAGAATACAGCTCCCGGACCTCCGCAGGCTATGGCAGTCGAAAGTCCCGCTATGCTTCCCGTACCTATGGTTGCCGCCATAGCAGTTGCAACTGCCTGAAAGGGTGTTACGCCTTTTTTCGACACCTTCTGCTTTTTGTGAAGCAAGGTAAAAACCGTTGTCCTGAGCATATACACGAAGTGTCTTATCTGCACAAAACCCGTCACAAAGCTCAAAAGCACTCCCGTAATTATCACAAAGAGTATCATACCGGGACCCCACACAAGACGGTTAATAATTGCATTTATACCAAACATCAGCTTATCTGTCATTACTATATGCCACCTCACATTCTATACATATGCAAATCAGGCATTGCTAATGCTTCCTTGTGTTATTTGCAATTTATCGGTCAATTTTATATTATTTCTTGCAAAAATTTTATTTGTATGATATAATATAGACGAGGTGTTTTATATGGAAATTATTTTCTCAAAATGCAAGGATGCAATTTCACATTGTATTGCGACAAATTCATACGGTGTGTTTTATTCGGATAAATTCACACAAGATAACGACATACATGTGCACGACAGTTGCGAAATACTTCTGTGCATAAGAGGCGGAGGCTCATTTCTTATTGACGACAATATATATGAAATAAACGAGGGCGACATATATGTTATTAACCAGTTTGAACCGCACAAAATGACCATTGACGAGAGCAAATGCTTTGAACGGTATGTGTTTCAAATCCATCCGTCATTTCTGCACTCTCACTCCACAGAGGCAACAGACCTGTCGCTGTGCTTTTATACAAGAAGCGAATTTGCAGACAACAGAATAAATCTTTGCAAACAGGAGGTAAATCATCTTCTGGCTCTTATTTCCAAGCTGAAAATTGTACACAGCTACGGCGAAGACATAATAAAAAACAATGCTATAACGGAAATTCTTGCATACATAAACAGCAAATTTATTTCGGGTGCACGCATAGAAGGCCAGCCTGTTTCCAAAAACAACAAGGTAATTCACGATGCGGTAGAATACATAAATCAGCACTACAACGAAGACATAAAGCTTACGGATATTGCCTCCCACTGCTATGTATCTGTTAACCATCTGTGCAGTCTGTTTAAGAAATCTCTCGGCACAACGGTTCTTAAATATATAATATCCAAAAGGATTTCCGAATCCAAGAAGCTGCTTAAGAGCGGAAAAAGCATAAGCGAAACTGCAACGCTTTGCGGTTTTGGAGACTATGCCAACTTTATAAGAACATTCAAATCAATTGTGGGAGTATCGCCCGGGAAATATAAATAAAATACTCTAAAAAAAAGGTTGTAAAAATGTGATTTTTACAACCGTTTTTTTCTAGAGTATTTTATATTTCCTGAAGATATTATTGACCGCAATAGCTATCACAACCCCCGCTATACCCTGAAGAATATTGAGCGGTATGTTTACCGCGGACGGAATAAGGCCGTATAGGAAAATTCCCTCATAGACATAATAGCCCAAAACCATTATGCATTCTGCTATGGCACCGCTTAATATGTATCTTATTCTTCCTTTATCCGAAAATCTGTTCCAGATAGTATACGATACAAATGCCATGAGCATTTTTATTACAAGGGTCGCAGGTGCATACGCGGTGTAACCGAGAATAATATCTGCAAAAAACGAGCCTATTCCTGCCGAAAGCACTGCATATCCGCAAGGCAAAACCCACGAAGCGAGAAGCACAAACGCATCTCCTGCGTTGAGGTATCCGAGCGGGCACGGAACCTTAATAACAATTGTTGCAATGCACACAAGTGCCGAAATTAATGCTGATATAACGATTTTTCTTGTCTTCATATTATGTCCTCCTGAAATTTTTCTCTGATTACTCCTGCGCGGTAACAAGCTACAAGGTGCTTGAGGTCGGATATTCTGTCCATAAGAATACTTCCCTGATCTGTGTCCTTAATCCGTATCTTGTCTGCGCTGTGTTCAAATATAGCGGTTTCCGAAAGGATATCGCTGTTGTTTCTTATTGCATTTTCCTTTCCTCTGAATGCCTCATGGGCAGATATCCTCATTCCGTCTGCATTATATATAAGGGTATAGCCTGCAATTCCCGTTGCTCCCTGATATGCCTTGCAAAAGCCTCCGTCTATAAGTATAAGCTTGCCGTTTGCCTTGACGGGACTTTCGCCTGATGACTTTTTGACGGGGATATGTCCGTTTACTATATGAGAGCTTTCTCCTCCAAGCGAAAATTCGTTGAGTATCATTTCCACTATATTTTCGTCATTCCATGAGCTGTAATATTTGTTTTTGGGTTCGTCCCAAGCCTCCTTATCCTCTATAAGAAGTCTTTCAAAGGTAGCAATCTTTTTTCGTGCACAAAGCGGAGAATCCTTTCCGCACCACAGAAACCACAAAAAGTCCTTACCCTTGTTTCTCTCCTCTGTTCCCTCGGGGGCAAAATATCCCTTTCGTGCCATCTTGTCGCAGAAGTCCATAAGTGCTCTTCCCTTTTTGCCCTTGGCAAAAGGAAACTCCATAAAGCTTCCGTCATCATTTAGCGGTATACATCCGTGGAAAAGAAGATTTTTGTTATATACAGTATATATCTCACCTTTTTCAAACAGGAAAGAAACATGTCTCTGAAGCTTTTCGGAACGCATAAATGCATTCTTGAGATAAATCATTACCTCTTCTTCTTCCCTTGTGAGTGCATACGGATTATCTCTGTCTACCGTCGGAAAATCGGTATCCTTGAGCTTATATGTGTTTCCGTAAGCATTTACAGTTCCGTTATCCCAATCTATCTTGTCCAGAAGAAGTCTGTCTTCCATTGAAAATTCGGGATTGCGCAGTATCGTCTGTCCCTCAAGCTTGAATTGTATAATGCTTATTGCCTTATGCATACGGGCAACAAGTGCATCATCATCCTGATTGCGGAAGTTTCCTCCCGAATTGCCCTTTGGTGCATAATTTGTTACATCGCTTTTTTCGTAAACCTTATTGGCAAAAAGCGAAAGGGGTCTTAATGATATTCCGTATCCAATCTCTACAACATCAAGGTTTTTGTATGTTATAGAGTTATTGAGCACCGTTGCTATGCAGGTTCTTGAACCTGATGCCGCACCCATCCATAAAACATCGTGATTTCCCCATTGTATATCAAGTGACATTTCCTTTTTGAGTTCATCAAGTATTATATCTGCTCTGGGGCCTCGGTCAAAGATATCTCCAACTATGTGAAGATGGTCCAGGGCCATACTTTTTATTGCAGAGCTTACAGCTGTAATAAAATCCTCTGCGCTCTTTTCTTTGATAATACTTCTGAGTATGCACTCATAATAAGCTGTCTTATTAGTGTTTT
>JAZREC010000225.1:0-3334 GCA_045660605.1 Clostridia bacterium | reverse complement strand
CTCCGCGGGCATATGAACCAAACAAGTATATTGATTGTACATTATACTTATTTGGAATAGCCTTTACAATATCTTTTATTTTGTCTATGGTATAAATTAACATATATACTTGCTCCTTTCACTTTCAGTCTTTTTACTATTATAGCAAAATATTATCTAAAAATCAATAAATATTAATTTTTAGTATACAAAAAGTCAGACACATCATGGGTAAAAACCCTAAAATGATTTGTCTGACTAAAAATTTCTACATATTTACTTTCAAGAAATTTTCAAAAGTCTAAAAACCCTTGTAATTCCTTATTTATTCATACATTCCTGTACTGCAACAGTCATACCAACCATGGGGTTGTTACCTGCGCCGATAAGTCCCATCATTTCTACAGACACGTGCCTTTTGGCACGTGAGAGCCTTATCCGTTGCGTTTTAATCACGTTTTAAGGTTAAAAACAATGCACGTCATTTGCAAAATCAATAACGCAATTGGTATTGTATCATACTCTGATTATTTTGTCAATTTTTTGTATCTTAAAATTATTGACATATTCTAAATTTTGTGATAATATAAATGTAGCAAGAGGGAACAGCATTAGTTGTTTCCGCAAAATGTATAACTAAAAATTTAGTCGTCTATCTTATGCGGAGATAGGCGGCTATTTCTTTATGTAAATAATAATTATCATAACTAATAATGTAAATGACAACACATATTCCATAACAGACACCCCCTTTCATAGAGGTGTCGGAAACAACCGCCGCCGTTTCTCTTGCTACGGCAATGATTATATCACAAAAGGGTTATTGTGTCAATTATTTTCGGTCACCAACAAAAATCAGACACATCATAGGCAAAAAAGCCAAAATGATGTGTCTGACTAAAAATTCCATATTTTAATTTGTAGGGTAGAACCGATTGTGTAGACCGCGGAATGACACACAGGTCATTCCTTACGAAATCGTAATATTCCTGACAACAATTCCTTATTTATTCATACATTCCTGAACTGCAACAGCAACTGCAACAGTCATACCAACCATTGGGTTGTTACCTGCGCCGATAAGTCCCATCATTTCAACATGAGCGGGAACTGATGAAGAACCTGCGAACTGTGCATCGGAGTGCATTCTTCCGAGGGTATCTGTCATACCATAGGAAGCGGGGCCTGCAGCCATGTTGTCGGGGTGGAGTGTTCTTCCTGTACCGCCGCCGGAAGCAACTGAGAAGTACTTCTTGCCCATAGCCACACATTCCTTCTTATATGTTCCTGCAACGGGGTGCTGGAATCTTGTGGGGTTGGTGGAGTTACCTGTGATGGAAACATCAACGCCCTCAAGGTGCATGATAGCTACACCCTCTCTTACATCATCGGAACCGTAGCATCTAACCTTAGCTCTTTCGCCGTCGGAATATGCCTTTTCCTTAACAACCTTAACTTCGCCTGTGGAATAGTTGAATTCTGTCTGCACATATGTAAATCCGTTAATTCTGGATATAATCTGTGCAGCATCCTTACCAAGACCGTTGAGGATTACTCTAAGGGGTTCTTTTCTTACCTTATTTGCACTCTTTGCTATACCGATAGCACCCTCTGCAGCTGCAAAGGACTCGTGACCTGCAAGGAATGCAAAGCACTTGGTTTCTTCTCTGAGGAGCATTGCACCGAGGTTACCGTGACCGAGACCAACCTTTCTGTCGTCTGCAACAGAACCGTCTATGCAAAATGCCTGAAGACCTTCGCCTATAACTTCTGCAGCATCAGCAGCAGTTGTGCATCCTCTCTTGATAGCGAGAGCAGCACCTACAACATATGCCCATGCAGCATTTTCAAAGCATATGGGCTGAATTTCCTTAACGATTGTATAGGGGTCGATACCCTTGTCATCGCAAATTTTCTTTGCTTCTTCTATAGAAGCAATGCCGTTTGCATTTAAAACAGCATTTATGTTATTTATTCTTCTTTCATAGCTTTCAAATAATGCCATTATAACTTACCTCCTCCGTGTGCTTTATTCGTGTCTCGGGTCGATGAGCTTAGCAGCACCATCTACTCTGCCGTACTGACCGCTTGCCTTTTCGAGTGCTTCATTTGCGTCCATACCCTTTTTGGTAATCATTTCCATCATCTTGCCGAGGTGAACGAACTTGTATCCGATGATTTCGTCATCTTCATCAAGAGCAACCTTTGTTACATAGCCTTCTGCCATTTCGAGATATCTGGGACCCTTTGCAAGTGTACCGTACATTGTACCAACCTGACTTCTGAGACCCTTACCCAAATCTTCGAGACCTGCGCCTACGGGGAGACCGTCCTCGGAGAAAGCTGTCTGTGTTCTTCCGTATACAATCTGGAGGAAGAGTTCTCTCATAGCTGTGTTGATAGCATCACAAACAAGGTCTGTGTTGAGTGCTTCGAGAATTGTCTTGCCGGGAAGAATTTCGGAAGCCATAGCTGCTGAATGTGTCATACCTGAGCAACCGATTGTCTCAACGAGAGCCTCCTGAATGATACCTTCCTTAACATTAAGAGTAAGCTTACATGTACCCTGCTGAGGAGCACACCAGCCTATACCGTGTGTAAGACCTGATATATCCTTAATTTCCTTGGATTTGGTCCAGAGACCTTCCTGGGGAATAGGAGCAGGGCCGTGATTTGCGCCCTTTTTAACTACACACATATTTTCAACTTCTGCACTGTAAATCATTTTTTTACCCCTTTCTTGCCATTATAATATTTAAATACATTTTATCATACAATCTTCAAAGATACAAGTAAAACTTTTATATTTTTACAAATTATACAAAATTATACTTCCATTATATTTTTCATATCGTACATACCGCTCGGCTTGTCCCTTAAAAATTTTGCGGCGCGAATACTTCCTACAGCAAAAATCTCTTTGCTCATAGCCTTATGGTTGATTTCTATAATCTCGTCCTTGCCTGCAAATATTACATCGTGCTCGCCAACTATTGTACCGCCTCTTACTGCATGGATGCCTATTTCGTCCCTGGTGCGTTTCTTGCGGACAGAATGTCTGTCGTATACATACTTGGGAGTGTTTGTAAGGGTATCTGCAATTTCATCCGCTATCATAAGCGCAGTACCGCTGGGTGCATCTATCTTCTGGTTATGGTGCTTTTCTATAATTTCTATATCAAAGCTGTCTTCAAGAAGCGATGCCGACTTTTTGACAAGCGACACAAGCAGATTTACACCAAGAGACATATTGGCACTAAAGAACACCGCCGTACTCTTTGAAATCTCAAAAAGTTCTTCTTTCTGTTCATTGGAAAGTCGTGTTGTTGCCATTACGAGAGGCTTGGTGTTTTCT
>JAZREC010000224.1:0-1759 GCA_045660605.1 Clostridia bacterium | reverse complement strand
TTTTTTGCTTGTATTTATATGTACTGCATTATCCTCACCCTTCCACAAAACATCGTATCCAAGCTTTTCCGAAACAAAGCGGACAGGAATCAGGGTTCTTGAGTCTACCACCATTGGTTCCACATCCATCTCTACCTCTTTGTCATTGACATATGCAAGATTGCTCCCAAGATTTAATACAATCTTAGTCTTTGAGGAACGGATTATAATCTGTTGTCTGGAACCAATCCATGTTACCTCTGCACCGAGCTTTTCAAACATGCTTCGTGCAGGAACCATCGTGCGTCCCTCTACCGCAATAGGAGCAACATCCGACTCCACCCTTTTGCCGTTAATAAAGAGCTTGATGTCGCTTGATGCACTCGCACCGAGGCAAAGCAAAAACGAGAAAAATATTGTAAATAAAAGTATTTTTAGCTTATTCATAACACATTCAATCCTAAAAAAATATAGTATAATCTAAACATGATTATACTATATTATTCAAATATTTTCGACATTTTTCTTAAAACTGTCAGCAAATTGTAACAAACATTATCTTCCAAATGGTATATTATAGTGCTCGTAAGCTAGCTTGGTTACTACTCTTCCTCTTGGTGTTCTGTTAATAAATCCAAGTTGCAGAAGATACGGTTCATATACATCCTCAATGGTATTTGCATCCTCTCCTGTAGTTGCGGCAAGTGTATCCAGACCTACAGGTCCTCCGCCAAAGCTGTTAATCATTGTGAGTATCATGTTTTTATCTACATTATCGAGGCCTATTTCGTCAATTTCCAATCGTGCAAGCGCCTTTGAAGCAATATCTCCGTTTATCTTACCGTCACCAAGAATGGTTGCAAAGTCTCTTACGCGCTTTATAAGTCTATTTGCAATTCTCGGTGTACCTCTCGAACGGGATGCGATTTCAAAAGCACCGTCACTGTCAATCTCTACGCCAAGAATTCCTGCGCTTCGTGTTACGATTTTAGAGAGTTCCTCGGGTGTATACAGCTCGAGTCGGGAAATAACACCAAAGCGGTCTCTCAAAGGTCCTGTCATAGAGCCTGCCTTTGTAGTCGCGCCGATAAGGGTAAATGACGGCAAATCCAATCTTATTGAACGGGCTGACGGGCCTTTGCCTATTATTATATCAAGAGCATAGTCCTCCATAGCAGGATAAAGCACCTCTTCTACACTATGGCTGAGACGATGGATTTCATCTATAAAAAGCACATCATGTTCATTTAAGTTTGTAAGTATTGCCGCAAGGTCTCCCGGCTTTTCGATAGCGGGACCCGATGTTATCCGTATGCTTACCCCAAGCTCATTTGCTATAATGCCTGCAAGGGTTGTTTTGCCAAGCCCTGGCGGTCCGTACAGAAGCACATGGTCGAGGGCTTCTTTTCTTGCCTTTGCAGCTTCTATATATACTGTAAGATTTTCCTTAACTTTATTCTGACCTATATATTCATCGAGTTCTCTCGGTCTTAGTCCCGGCTCTTGTGTTATATCCTCTTCCAGAACACCGCCGTTAACTATTCTTTCCTCTGCATCAAACATGGTTTCCTCCTTACATCAGGCTCCTGAGAGCTTGTTTGATAATTCCTTCCACATCAGTTATTTCGCCCGAAACTGCCGAAACGGCTTTCTTTGCTTCTGCACCGCTATAGCCCAGAGCTATAAGTGCATTGACAGCTTCTTCTCTTTCATTTGAGGCAGAGGGAACATGCTGAACATATGCATCTGTGGAATTTGATACAATTTGCTCATTTTTGAT
>JAZREC010000223.1:0-15236 GCA_045660605.1 Clostridia bacterium | reverse complement strand
CCATTTATTTGACCTTCTGCTATGATGTTGTGTATTTTTTCTACATCTACCAATGAATCAATTTTCTCAACTTCCATTTTCCACTTGCTACCATCCTTAAAAATAACAACTTCCGGTCGGTATTTGTATGAATACATGATTTTATAATCAGTCTGAATCCATAATTGCCCGTTTTCCAATTCATAAACATTGTCCTGCTTAAAACCACTAAATTTATCCTTGATTCTGCTCTGAATTATTGAATTGCCATACAAAACACCATCATCATATGAATCGTAATATACAGAGGTAGTTTGTACAGGAAAAAATCCCGAGTATAATAATTCTCCATTTTCACCATACATATTTCCATACCCATGCATTTTTCCATCCAGAAATTGTCCTTCATAAGCCAAAATACCGTTAGCGTAATAAAGTTCCCCGTTGCCGTCACAATATCCATATTTCCAATTTCCCGTGTAAAACATCCCATCACTGAATGTCATTTCCCCTTGTCCGTGAGGTTCAAGAATGTAGTCGTTTCCGCTATCATCAACTCCAGTTCCAAGTTCGCCAGCATAAACATTTCCGTTATCATACTCTATTAAACAATAACTTTGATCAATTACTCCATCAACATAGTAACATGTGTATATTTTATATCCATCGTAATTAAACCAACTTAGACCATTACGCACACCGTTTTCATAAAATCCAGCATTCACATAATCATCTGTCTTAAATTTTTTCATATCAGGATTTTTTTCATAATACTCATCTTGTATTTCTATACTGACAAATCCGTTTTCCAACCAGTCAGAAAAGCATCCATGTAAAACTGTCGGTACATCATCCTCATTGTAACTATCATTCACATTATAAAAATACCTCTCAAGTACTCCCACCCCGTTCGGAACTCCATTTATTAATTCCCCATAATATTTTTCAAAAATTTTAATTTCATATTCTTCGCCAGTTGATATTTCAACATCTTTTTTTATAAATTCTCTTTCTGCATTTCCGACTGTAGTAATACCACGGCCGTTCATGGTTATTGTATTGGTACTCCCGTCCCAAGCAACCTTGAGATTGAGTTGCTCGCCAACAAACCGTAAAGGAATTAAGGTTTTGCTATTATATAATACAGGCGGAACATCTGTATAGATATCGATATCGTTACATAAAGTCCATTGGTTATTTATCTGCATCTCTATAGTCTTAGTATTACTGCTTGCAATTATCTTTTGTTCATCGTTAATGCATTCAACCTTTGCACCCAATTTTTCAAAAAGTTCTCTCATTGGAACCATTGTTCTTCCGTTATAACTTACAAGCGGAGAGGAAAATATTATTACCTCTCCGTTAAGGTATACTTTTGCATCTAATATCCGAACATCTTCTGATGCCCCAACACACAAACCGCTAAATAAACATATCAAAAAAACACAAACAACTAAAATTTTTTTCATTTTAACTCCTCCAATGCCAGTCTATATATAGACTATATGGTATCATATATAGCCTACTTTGTCAATACTAATATCTTATAATTGACATATAGATATTTACATAATAACAAATCATATAGGAGAATTATTTATGGACACATATACTACTGTTAAAAATCGTTTAATGCTTCTTTGCGAACAGAAGCACATCTCAATCCACAGATTAGCCATCGAATCCGCTGTACCTCCGTCTACAATCAAAAATATTTTATACGGCAAAAGCAAAAATCCGGGGATTGTGACTTTGAAAATGCTTTGTGATGGTCTGGGTATATCACTTATAGAATTTTTTAACACCGAAGATTTTAAACAATTGGAACAAGAAATAAAATAACAAGAATGTGGTAAATAGTAAAACTTTATTATATATCTCATCATGATCAGACAAAAAGGGAGAACCTCATGGTTCTCCCCTTACATCATATTATTGCTTGTGACCTTTTTCTTCTATAACACTTACAATTCCGTCTGCAAGACTGTTACAGAGATTTTCTCCCATTGCTTCAACCATTACCCTTATTACCGGCTCGGTTCCGCTCTTTCTGAGAAGAATTCTTCCGTCTCCCGAAAGCTTTTCTTTTGCTTCTTCTACCGCCTTACTTACATCGCTGTCGGATATTACGGCGTCTTTGTCCTTAACCCTTACATTTCTTACAATCTGAGGATATCTTACAAACTCCTCGCAGAGCTTTGAGGACTCAAGCTTGCTTTCTATAAACACTTCCATTACCTTAAGTGCAGTTATGAGGCCGTCGCCTGTAGAGGCGAATTTTGAGAAGATTATGTGTCCCGACTCCTCACCGCCTAAGCAGTATCCGTCTCTCTGCATAGCTTCGTATACATATTTGTCGCCTACATCTGTCTGTATATAGGATATACCCTTTGCTTCTAGTGCCTTATAAAGACCCATGTTTGACATTATTGTTGTAACTACGGTGTTCTTACTGAGAGTGTCATTCTCCTTCATATAGCATCCGCAAAGATACATTATATGGTCTCCTGTAAGTACATTGCCCTTGTTATCAACTGCAAGACAGCGGTCTGCATCTCCGTCAAAGGCAAAGCCTATATCAAGGCTGTTTTCCTTTACAAGATTGCAAAGTCCCTCAATATGAGTTGAACCGCATCCGTTATTGATATTTGTACCGTTGGGGGTGTTGTTTATTACATATGTCTCTGCGCCGAGGGTATCAAATATGTTCTTTGCAAGCATCCATGTGCTTCCGTTTGAAGCATCAAGGCCTACCTTTATACCCTTGTAGGAATTGCGGGCAAGTGAGATTATATAGCCTGTATAACGGTTTCTGCCTGCGGCATAGTCTACTGTTCTTCCGATGTCCTCTCCTGTTGCAAGCGGAATTTCTCCTATTATACCGTCAAGATAAGCTTCTATATCAACGATTATCGCCTCGCTCATCTTCTCTCCGCGGTTATTGATAAGCTTAATTCCGTTGTCATAGTAGGGATTGTGGCTTGCAGATATCATTATACCGCAGTCAAAATCCTCTGTTCTTGCCACATAGGCAACAGATGGTGTTGTTGTTACATGAAGAAGATACGCATCTGCTCCGCTTGCTGTAAGTCCCGCAACAAGAGCATATTCAAACATATAGCTCGAACGCCTTGTATCCTTACCTATAACCACCTTGCATTTATGTTCCTTGCCGTAATACCATCCAAGATATCTTCCCACCTTGAAGGCATGCTCTACTGTAAGATTTTTGTTGGCTTCTCCGCGAAACCCGTCTGTACCAAAATATTTACCCATTTGCAATTCTCCTTTTATTCTACTGTCACGGATTTTGCTAAGTTTCTCGGTTTGTCTACATCAATTCCGAGATGGTAAGACATATAGTACGCTATAAGCTGGAAAAGCGGTGCACATATTATGGGCATAAAGATTTCTTCTGTTTTGGGAACAGATATAATGCTGTCTGCTATATCCTCTCCTACAGATACTCCCTCTGTTACAAAAAGAGTAACCTTTCCGCCTCTTGATTTAACCTCGCGGATGTTGCTTATCATTTTGTCCATTATAGACATGTTTGTAATAAAGGCAACAACAGGAGTTCCTTCCTCAACAAGCGAAATTGTGCCATGCTTTAGTTCTCCTGCCGCATATGCTTCGCAATGAATATAAGAAATTTCCTTTGCTTTAAGTGCCGCTTCGCAACACTGAGCATAGTCAACTCCTCTTCCTATATAAAATATACTGTGAGCCTTTATGCTGTTTTTTGCAGCTTCCTCACATATGGGAGCCATAGAGATTGCTCTTTTTACCTTGTCGGGAACATCATTTGAAAGAATATCTGCAAGTCTCTTTTCTTCTGCTTCAGATATCATTCCCCTTACAGAAGCAAGCTTTATTGCAATAAGATACATCGACGCAAGCTGAACGGCATATGCCTTGGTGCTTGCAACAGATATCTCAGGACCTGCATAGGTATACATCACAGAGTCCGCTTCTCTTGCAATTGCAGAGCCTACGACATTTACTATGCCAAAGGTATAAATGCCCTTATCCTTGGCAAGACGAAGTGCCGCAAGGGTATCTGCAGTTTCTCCCGACTGGGATATTATTATTACAAGGTCCTTTTTTGTCAGTATGGGATCCATGTATCTGAATTCCGATGCAAGATGCACATTAACGGGAATTCTCGCCATTTTCTCCATTACATGCCTGCCTATAAGACCTGCGTGATATGCCGTACCGCAAGCCACTATGTGTATTTTCTCGAAATCTCTTAATCTGTCGTCCGCAAGAGATTTTACACCGAGGTCAATACCTGATGAAGATATTCTGGGGCGGACTGTCTTTTTGATAACATCGGGCTCTTCATGAATTTCCTTAATCATAAAGTGCTCAAAACCGCCTTTTTCCGCACTGGACACATCCCAATGTGCCTCATTTAACTCCTTGGATATCTCCTGTCCGTCCATAGAAAGAAAGGACACCTGTTTTTCTCCGACAACTGCTATTTCTCCCTGTTCCATGCTGTAAAACTTATTTGTATATTTGAGAACGGCAGATATATCGGAGGTTATAAAATTACCAATTTCCGCCGGAGCTACAATGAGGGGATTATCCTTGCGGAAAGCATAGATACTTCCGTCAAGGCCCTTAAAAATAACGCCTATTGCATAGGACCCTGTAAGCTTTTCCGTTGTTTTTGATATAGCTTCTATAGGGTCACTATTTCTTATATAATAATAATCCAGAAGCTTAGCGGCAATTTCCGTATCCGTATCGGACACAAATTCGTAGCCCTCGCCAAGCAAAAACTCTTTAATAAGAGCATAGTTCTCTATAATTCCGTTGTGTACTATATATAGATTATCCGTACCGTGCGGATGTGAATTCACATCCGAGGGCTCACCGTGAGTAGCCCATCTTGTGTGACCTATTCCGCACATTGTATCTATATGTCTGTTAAGACCGGATATTCTTTCTTTGAGATTTACAAGCTTACCCTCTGCCTTTATGGCATTCATTGAGCCTTCTTCAAAAAAGCAATTCCGGCAGAGTCATATCCTCTGTATTCCAGAGAGGAAAGACCCTCGATAAGTTTAGGTATCGCATTTTCGTTACCTGTATAGCCAATAATTCCGCACATGTTTTTCTCCTTGATTGTCTCATATTACCGTGGGACAAGTCCGGAAACAATCGACTTATTTAATTTTGGACTATATAAATGCACCTTTGTTTATTTGTATGCATTTTAACGACATGAGCCCTTGCCGAAGAGGCACCCGCCGAATTTTCGAAAACCTCTTACCTCGTCAATGGAAAAGCTTTGCTTCCCATTCTGGCGCTAAACAGATACGCTACAAGAGATTAGCTCTGTCTTTAGTTAGTAACAATATTACTTAAGTGTCCCGTAATATTATGTACCAATATTCAAAAGAAATATTGTCACATATTGTCTTTTATTATTTTTTTGTGACAATATTCTCTTGACTCTTAAAAATGGAGTTTTCCTCCACATAACCCCTTACCATAGATGTCGGATAAATTATTGAATTTTTGCCTATTACCGTTCCGGGACATAGAACGCTGTGGCATCCGACCTCGGTAAAGTCACCGACCATTGCACCGAACTTTTTGAGTCCTGTTTCAATCTTTAAGTCGGAAGTCTTGATTGTAACAGGTGTTTTGTCGCTCTTTACATTTGATGTAACGGCTCCGGCACCAAGATGTGATTTGTAGCCAAGCACAGAATCTCCGACATAGTTGAAATGAGGTATCTGCACATTATCAAAAATAATACTGTTCTTAACCTCTGTAGAATTGCCTATTACACAGTTTTTGCCAATAAGAACGCTTCCTCTTATAAAGGCACATTGTCTGACCTCGGTATCTTCATCAATGATACAAGGTCCTGCAATATATGCACTGTCAAAAACCCTTGCGCTCTTTGCAATCCATACATCTTCTCCTACACGGCGGTACTTGCTCTCGTCCAGAGTTTTGCCGATTTCAAGAATAAACTCTTTGATATCCTTAAGTATTTCCCAAGGATAAAGAGTTTTTTCCAAAAGCGGTTTTGCTCTGGTATGCTCCAAATCAAACAGTTCCGCTGTTTTCACTAGTTCACCCCCTTTTACTAAAAAAATCAACATATAATAACTTTTACAATTATTATATGTTGATTTGATTATATCATATTCAGGTAATTTTTGCAAGATTTATTTTAGCCGAAGCAATCAATACCAAAAATTTATTGCTTCGGCTATAGTTATTGTACCATAATTGCAAGTCTCCAACGACTTGCTTCCTTATAAGGTTCAATAAATACATCGTTGCGGTTCGTCGGGAACCCCCGAACCCTACATTGATTGTGTTTATTATATAATAGGTGTAACTATCTCTACATCCTGATATACAGGAAGTCCTGTACCTGCAGGAATGAGTTTACCTATGATAACATTTTCCTTAAGACCTATGAGGGGATCCTTCTTGCCCTTAATAGCGGCATCGGTAAGTACCCTTGTTGTCTCCTGGAATGATGCTGCAGAAAGGAACGAATCTGTTGCAAGAGCCGTCTTGGTGATACCAAGAAGTACAGGCTCGCACTCAGGCTCTGTTCTGCCGTCTGCAATTGCCTTGCGGCGTTCTGCCTCAAACTCTGCCTTGTCTACAAGGGAGCCGATAAGCAAATCTGTCTGGCCCGGTTCTGTTACTTTGACCTTGCGTATCATCTGTCTTACAATAACTTCGATATGCTTGTCGTTGATATCAATACCCTGGAGGCGGTAAACTCTCTGTACCTCCTGAATAAGATAATCTGTAACTGCCTTTATGCCGTTCTTGCCCATAACACGAAGCAAATCCTGAGGATAGATAGAACCTTCGGTAAGCTCCTGAGCAAGAGTTACCTTGTCACCGTCGGCAACCTTAAGTCTGGAGCCGTAAGGAATAAGGTAATTATGAGTTGTACCGTCCTCTGTTGTGATGACAGCTTCTCTCTTCTTCTGTGTTTCTTCAATTTTAACAGTACCTTCCTCTTCGGCAATGATAGCAACACCCTTGGGTCTTCTTGCTTCGAAGAGTTCTTCAACTCTGGGAAGACCCTGTGTGATATCGTCACCCGCAACACCGCCGGCATGGAATGTTCTCATTGTAAGCTGTGTACCGGGTTCACCGATGGACTGTGCAGCAATGATACCTACAGCTTCTCCTGCATCAACCATTTCGCCTGATGAGAGGTTGGAGCCGTAGCACTTAGCACAGATACCTATTCTTGCTTCGCAGGTGAGGATACTTCTTATCCTTGCTTCTGTAACGCCTGCATCTGCAACCATTGTTGCAATTGCCTCTGTCATAAGAGAGTTTGCAGGAACAAGGAGCTCGCCTGTTTCGGGATGGTATATATCATCAAGGGCAGTTCTGCCGATGAGTCTGTCTCTGAAGCTTTCGATAATTTCATCACCGATAGCTATCTTCTTTACTAAGATACCTTCTTCTGTACCGCAGTCGTCCTCACGGATGATAACATCCTGAGATACATCGACAAGTCTTCTTGTGAGGTAACCTGAGTCGGCTGTTCTGAGAGCTGTATCTGTAAGACCCTTACGGGCACCGTGTGTTGAAATGTAGTATTCCAAAACATTAAGTCCCTCTCGGAAGTTAGCTTTAATCGGGATTTCGATTGCGTTACCCGATGTATCCGCCATAAGACCACGCATACCGCAAAGCTGCTTAATCTGGTCCTTACTACCACGGGCACCTGATGTAGCCATCATGTATATGGGGTTGTACTGGTCGAGGTTTTCCATAAGAGCATCGGAGATATCGTCAACTGCTTCGTTCCAGACAGTAATAACTCTCTTGTATCTCTCTTCTTCTGTTATGAGACCTCTCTTGTACTGCTTTGTAACCTTATCTACTGCTGCCTGTGCTTCTTCAAGTCTCTGATACTTGGATTCGGGTATCTTCATATCAAATACGCTTATGGTGAGAGCACCCTTTGTAGAATACTTGTAACCAAGTGATTTAATTGCATCAAGAACAGTTACGGAATCTGTTGTACCATGTGTTCTTATGCACTTATCAAGTATCTTTCCGAGACCCTTCTTATCGGCAACAAATTCCATGCCGACTTCAAGCTCAAGGTAATTGCCGTCATTTCTGTCTACAAGTCCTATATCCTGAGGTACCTGCTCATTGAATATAAGCTTACCTGCAGTTGCATCTATAATGCCCTCATACTTAACGCCGTCTACCACTCTTGATACAAGAACCTTGATAGGTGCGTGAAGTTCAAGCTCGCCGGAGTTGTATGCCATAAGAACTTCGTCATAGCTCTTATAGTACTTGCCCTCACCCTTTTCACCGGGGAAGCAGCCTTCTTCGGTAAACTGTGCAGGCTTTTTGCCCTCTGCTTCAAGCTCGGCATTCATCTGCTTTAAGGACTTGCCGCGTTTTATAGCTTTTTTATTATTTTTATTGAATTCCTGATTACTGAGATAGCATACTATATCGCCTGTCTCAAAGCCTGTATCACCGGGGTCGGTAATCTTTACTTCCTTAGGCTTGTTGATGGTGAGGTAGTAACTACCAAGAACCATATCCTGTGTAGGAACTGTAACAGGCTTTCCGTCCTGAGGCTTAAGAAGGTTGTTTGCAGAGAGCATAAGGAATCTTGCCTCTGCCTGTGCCTCGGGTGAAAGCGGTACATGGACAGCCATCTGGTCACCGTCAAAGTCGGCATTGAAGGCTGTACATACAAGAGGATGAAGCTTAAGCGCTCTTCCCTCTACGAGTATCGGTTCGAATGCCTGAATACCAAGTCTGTGAAGTGTAGGAGCGCGGTTAAGAAGAACGGGATGTTCCTTGATAACATCTTCGAGTATATCCCATACCTCAGGCTTAACTCTTTCTACCATACGCTTTGCACTCTTGATGTTGTGGCAAAGACCGTCGGATACGAGCTTCTTCATTACAAAGGGTTTGAAAAGCTCAAGTGCCATTTCCTTAGGCAGACCGCACTGATAAATCTTAAGCTCGGGGCCTACAACGATAACGGAACGGCCTGAATAGTCAACTCGCTTACCGAGAAGGTTCTGACGGAATCTTCCCTGCTTACCCTTAAGCATATCGGAAAGAGATTTAAGAGGTCTGTTTCCGGGGCCTGTAACGGGTCTTCCGCGTCTGCCGTTGTCTATGAGAGCATCTACAGCTTCCTGAAGCATTCTCTTTTCATTGCGGACAATGATATCGGGAGCTTCAAGCTCTAAAAGTCTCTTAAGTCTGTTATTTCTGTTAATAACTCTTCTGTAAAGGTCATTGAGGTCTGATGTTGCAAATCTTCCGCCGTCAAGCTGAACCATAGGACGGATTTCGGGAGGAATAACGGGTATTACATCCATTATCATCCATTCGGGACGGTTACCCGAAAGTCTAAAAGATTCTACAACCTCAAGTCTCTTTGCAATTCTTGATCTCTTCTGACCCTGTGCACCTTCGAGTTCTTCTTTGAGTTCTTTGGAAAGAGCCTCAAGGTCGATTGCTGTGAGCAGTTCCTTTATAGCTTCTGCACCGATTGATGCATTAAATCCGCTCTTGCCGTACTTTTCGAGTGCTTCCTTATATTCGCTCTCGGAGAGAATCTGCTTCTCTTCAAGATTGGTTTTGCCCGGGTCAATAACAATATATGATGCAAAATAGAGTACCTTTTCAAGTATTCTGGGGCTTATATCAAGTATAAGACCCATACGGCTGGGGATACCCTTGAAGTACCATATATGAGATACGGGAGCTGCAAGCTCAATGTGTCCCATTCTCTCTCTTCTTACCTTTGCACGGGTAACCTCAACTCCGCACTTATCGCAGACAATACCCTTGTAACGAATTCTCTTATACTTACCGCAAAAACATTCCCAGTCCTTTGTGGGTCCGAAAATTCTTTCGCAGAAGAGACCGTCTCTTTCGGGTTTTAATGTTCTGTAATTTATAGTCTCAGGCTTCTTTACTTCGCCATGTGACCATTCTCTTATCTTCTCTGGAGATGCCAAACCGATTTTGATGGCACTAAAGCTCTTTTCTTCAATCATAGTTTCTGACATAGCAAATCTCCTTTCTTAGTTATCACCGTTGAAATCATCGATACTGCTGTCGATGTCTCCAAGGTCATCCTCAAAATCCAAACTGAGTCCCTTGATATCAAGCTCCATAATCTCTGTATCGGGAGCGTCCTGAATATCATCGAGGTCCTCGTGGAAATCGTCCTCTTCTTCATCGGAGGAGCCGAAATGCTTCATAAAATCTCCGAAGAGATCGTCCTCATCATCCTCGTCTTCCTCTTCTTCGATGGGTTCGTCCTCGGGAACATCCATCTCATAGAAGTCGTCTCCTCTGTCGAAGTTGAACTTGAATCCGTCGTCATCAAGTGATTCCTTGAGGATTATTTCTTCGTCATTTTCATCAAGTACCTTTACATCCAGACCGAGTGACTGGAGCTCCTTGATGAGTACCTTAAAGGATTCGGGAACGCCCGGCTTGGGTATGTTCTCGCCCTTTACGATGCTTTCGTATGTCTTAACACGGCCCACAACATCGTCGGACTTAACTGTGAGGATTTCCTGAAGTGTATATGCTGCGCCGTATGCTTCGAGCGCCCAAACTTCCATCTCACCGAATCTCTGTCCGCCGAACTGTGCTTTACCGCCCAGAGGCTGCTGAGTAACAAGTGAGTATGGTCCTGTACTTCTTGCGTGTATCTTATCATCAACAAGGTGATGAAGCTTGAGATAGTACATATATCCGACAGTTACAGGGCCGTCGAAGGGTTCGCCCGTTCTGCCGTCATAAAGAACTGTTTTACCGTCGGGGTTTCTGCCTGCCATCTCAAGTGCCTGACAGATATCTGCCTCTGTTGCACCGTCAAATACAGGTGTTGCAATCTTCCAGCCGAGTGCCTTTGCCGCATAGCCGAGGTGAACCTCAAGCACCTGTCCGATGTTCATACGCGAAGGTACGCCCAGAGGATTGAGAACTATCTGAAGCGGTGTACCGTCGGGAAGGAAAGGCATATCTTCTTCGGGAAGTATGCGGGAAATAACACCCTTGTTACCGTGACGTCCCGCCATCTTGTCACCGACAGAAATCTTTCTCTTCTGTGCTATATAGCATCTTACGAGCTGATTAACACCGGGTGCAAGCTCATCGCCGTTTTCACGGGTAAATATCTTGACATCGACTACTATACCGGATTCGCCGTGGGGAACTCTTAGGGATGTATCTCTTACATCTCTTGCCTTTTCGCCGAATATTGCACGGAGAAGTCTTTCCTCAGCACTGAGCTCGGTTTCGCCCTTGGGTGTAACCTTACCTACAAGGATATCCCCTGCTCTTACCTCTGCACCGATTCTTACTATACCTCTTTCATCAATGTCCCTAAGTGCATCCTCGCCCACATTGGAAATATCTCTTGTGATTTCCTCTGCACCAAGCTTGGTATCACGGGCTTCGCACTCGTATTCTTCTATATGGATAGATGTAAATACATCTTCCTTAACAAGTCTTTCGTTGATAAGAATAGCATCCTCGTAGTTGTAACCTTCCCATGTCATAAAGCCTATGAGAATGTTCTTACCGAGAGCTATTTCACCGTTTGCGGTAGAAGGACCGTCTGCAATGATGTCGCCCTTCTTAACCTTTTCGCCGCAGTTTACAATAGGTCTCTGGTTGATGCAGGTGCTCTGGTTGGAACGGAGGAACTTGATGAGCTTATAGCTTCTCATGTTTCCGCCCTTTTCCTTGATGATGATTTCATCTGCACCGACACTTGTTACTGTACCGTCCTCTTTGGCAAGTACACAAACACCCGAATCCTTTGCCGCCTTATATTCCATACCTGTTCCGACAATCGGAGACTCAGTCTTAAGAAGCGGAACCGCCTGACGCTGCATGTTGGAGCCCATGAGTGCACGGACAGCATCGTCATTCTCAAGGAACGGAATCATTGCTGTAGCTACGGATACAATCTGTCTGGGTGATACATCGACATAGTCAACCTGCGAAGGATCTACCTCTATAAATTCATCGCGGTATCTTACGATAACAGTCTTGTTTTCGAATGTACCGTCGGGGTTAATCTTTTCACTTGCGGGGGCAACCTTATAGTTGTCCTCAATATCTGCAGTCATGTATACAACTTCATCGTCTACCTTAAGTGTTTCCTTATTAAAGCGTCTGTAAGGTGCCTCAATGAAGCCGTATTCATTGATTTTTGCATAGGATGCAAGAGAGTTTATAAGACCGATGTTAGGACCTTCAGGTGTTTCGATAGGACACATTCTGCCGTAATGGGAATGGTGAACGTCTCGAACCTCAAAGCCTGCTCTTTCTCTGCTGAGACCCCCGGGGCCGAGAGCAGAAAGTCTTCTCTTATGAGTAAGCTCTGCAAGGGGATTTGTCTGGTCCATAAACTGTGAAAGCTGTGATGAACCAAAGAATTCCTTAATTGCACTTACAACAGGTCTTGAGTTGATAAGAGCCTGAGGAGTTACGGATTCCAGATCCTGTATGGTCATTCTTTCTCTTACTACTCTTTCGAGTCTGGAAAGACCTATTCTGAACTGATTCTGAAGTAGCTCGCCTACCGCACGGAGTCTTCTGTTACCGAGATGGTCAATATCGTCTGTTGTGCCGATACCGTACTGAAGTCCGAGATGGTAGTTGATGGACGCAAGGATATCGTCATTGATGATATGCTTGGGAATAAGGTCGTCCATTCTCTCTGCAATAGCTTTCTTTATATCGTCTTCTGTTTCGAATTCGTCAAGAATTGCAGAAAGTACAGGGAAGCGGACAAGCTCTGTTATATCAAGGTCGGAGATATCAAAATCCACAAAGTTTTTGATATCTACCATTGCATTTGAGAAAATCTTGACTTCCTTGCCGTCTATATTGACAAAAGCCTCGCTTACACCTGCTTTTTCGATAGCTTCTGCCTTTTCTGCTGTAAGGCATTCGCCTGCATTAGCAAGAATTTCGCCCGTCATGGGGTCAGCAATATCCTTACTGAGTGTGCGGTTCTTGATTCTTGCAGATATAGCAAGCTTCTTGTTGAATTTGAAACGGCCTACCTTGGAAATGTCATATCTCTTTGCATCATAGAATAATGCATTAATAAGAGATGTAGCGCTCTCTACAGTAGGAGGCTCGCCGGGACGGAGCTTTTTGTATATTTCAATAAGGGCCTCTTCACTGCTTGTTGTGGAGTCCTTTTCAAGTGTTATATTAAGTGTATTGTCATAGCCGAAATACTCGAGTATCTGCTCGTTGGTACTAAGGCCGAGTGCTCTTATAAGAACTGTAACAGGGAGCTTTCTTGTTCTGTCTATACGAACAGAAAATACATCATTGGAATCGGTCTCGTATTCGAGCCATGCACCGCGGTTAGGTATAACGGTAGCGTTGTAGAGCTCTTTACCGATTTTGTCGTGCTGCATATCAAAGTATATGCCCGGTGAACGAACAACCTGGCTTACTATAACACGCTCTGCACCATTGATGATAAAGGTACCCGAATCTGTCATAAGCGGGAATTCGCCCATGAAGATTTCCTGCTCCTTAACCTCTCCTGTTTCGTTGTTGATAAGTCTTACCTTAATTTTAAGAGGTTTGGAGTATGTAGCGTCGCGCGCCTTACATTCTTCAATGGAGTACTTCGGATTTTCGTCCAGATAATAGTCATCAAATTCAAGGACAAGATTTCCCGAGAAATCGCAAATAGGAGATACATCATGTAGTACCTCTTTAAGTCCCTTATCGATGAACCAATCATACGACTTTTTCTGCACCTCAATTAAGTTTGGCATTTCCAGAACTTCGTCAACTTTGGCGTAGCTCATTCTCTCGTTCCTGCCAAGCATGATAGGATGTGGACGTTTCATCAAAAAAATCACCTCATAATATTTTTTGCAACCCTGTAGCACTTAACTATATTAATTAGAAAACTTCTAATAATATTACCAAAAATTTCTGCGAATATACCGAATAAAACAGTATATTGCACAAATGAAATTTTACAAAAAAAGATACAATTGCAATTTATAATAATAACACAACTTCTTCAATATGTCAAGAATTATTTTTTCTGTGTGCAAAATTTTTTCTTTCCCTGTAAAATCTTATTCAACCATAAATTTTTCATTAAAACCGACTTTTAGAATTTTTGTTGCATATTCTCTTGCAAGATCGGGATTATGAAGTCTGTAGTTTCCGCACTGAATAGGATTTATTGCGGGTACTTCACATGATGAAGCAACATCCTCCAGTGTCTTTATAACAGTTTCCTTTACTTCATGTACCTCGGGGCTTCCCCATACTGTAAGATAAAACCCTGTCCTGCATCCCATGGGCGAAAGGTCTATTATTCCTTCCATATACTCTCTCATATATGTTGCCATGAGATGCTCGAGTGAGTGTATAGCCGCGGAGTCCATTTCGTCTTCGTTAGGCTGAGTAAATCTTATATCGTATTTTGTAACAGTATCGCCCTTATCTCCCTTGTAAACACTGCATTTTCGTATAAAGGGTGCTTTTACTTTTGTGTGGTCAAGTGTAAAGCTTTCTACTAGCTCTCTGCCGTTTTCGTTCATATTATATATCCCCTTTTCCTTTATTTGTGTTCGTGCTTTTTGCCTGAATGTGTGTAGAGAAGGTTGGCAAGCGCCATATCATTTTCATCAAATACAACTATGCCATTATCTGTAAGAAGTCTTGCCGAAACTCCCATACCTGCTATTTTGTTTCCCGAAAAAGTTCCGTCATAAATCTTCTTGCATCCGCAAGATGGACTTCCCTGTTTTAATATTGCAAAGATAACATTATTCTCTCTTGCAATTCTTAGTGTCTCCTCTGCACCCTTACCAAACATATCCGTTACATCCGCGCCCTCGGTGTTTATTACCCTGTCTCCGCAAAGCTCACTTGCTTTCCTTGGCGTGGGAAGTCCGCCAAGCATTTCGGGACACACAGGAACAAGCTCTCCCATATTCTTCCACTTAAGAAACAAAGGGTGTTTTATGATATTATTACCGCCGTCATATTTGGTACACTCACCGTAAAGACATGCTGAAACCAAAATCTTTGGCATACTAATTCCTCCTTTTGAAAGGCAATTCTACAAGCAGTATTGCCGCCATCATAAACGCACATCCCGCAAGCTCTCTTGCATGCGGTATTGTCCCTGAAAACGCCCTGCCCGCAAGAAGTGCAAAAAGAGATTCCATACTCATAAT
>JAZREC010000222.1:0-3157 GCA_045660605.1 Clostridia bacterium | reverse complement strand
GGTCAGTTTGAAAGCCGACTCAAAAATATCATAGAAGAGGCAAAGACAGATAATACCATTCTTGTCATAGACGAAATACATTCCATAGTCAGCGCAGGAGATGCAGACGGCGCCATGAATGCGGCAAATATCCTAAAGCCTGCACTTGCCAAGGGCGAGATACAGGTAATAGGTGCCACAACTCTTGACGAATACAGAAAGCATATAGAAAAGGATGCTGCACTGGAGCGAAGATTTCAGAGCGTAATCCTGGAAGAACCCTCAGCAGAGGAAACCATAGAGATACTTATGGGGACCAAGGATTATTACGAGGACTTTCATAATATAACCATAGACGCAGATGCCATAAAGGAAGCTGTTATTCTTTCGGATAAATATATAAATGAAAGATTTTTCCCCGATAAGGCAATAGATGTCATAGACGAAGCTGCATCAAGGCTCAATATGGATAGCCCCCATACTCAGAATATCATCAAGACCAATGCAGAGCTTCAGCTTATAGAAGAAAAGCTCTCTCAGCTCGAAGAAGAGACCGAAGAGCCTCAGTATGAGGAAATCGCGCGTCTCAAAAGCGATAAGTGCCGTCTGGAAGGTGAGAGACAGGGCCTGAGAGCCAGACAGAAGGAAACAAGACTTTCCTTAACCGATGTTGCAAAGGTTATAGAGCTTTGGACGGGAATACCGGTGAGAAGCATAACCGAGACCGACAAGCAGAAGCTCTTAAACCTCGAAGAAAGATTGGAAAAACGAGTGATAGGGCAGGCAAAGGCAATAGAGGCGGTATCGCGTGCAGTAAGACGAAACAGAGCACTCAAGCTCACCAAGAAGAGACCCGTTTCCTTTATATTCGTAGGACCTACAGGTGTCGGCAAGACAGAGCTTGTCAAGGCGCTCTCGCAGAGCCTCTTTGATGATGAGAGAGCACTTATCCGTCTTGATATGAGCGAATATATGGAAAAGCACTCCGTTGCCAAAATCACAGGCTCTCCTCCGGGATATGTAGGCTATGAGGACGGCGGACAGCTTACGGAAAAGGTGAGAAGAAGACCCTACAGCGTAATACTTCTTGACGAGATAGAAAAGGCACATGCAGATGTGTTTAATATTCTTCTGCAGATACTCGATGACGGCAGAATTACCGATTCTCACGGCAAAACCGTCAACTTTGAAAATACTATCATAATAATGACAAGCAACGCAGGAACAAGTGTCGGCTCGGCATCGCTCGCAGGCTTTAATACCTCCGAGGGCAATTCCCTGAGCGGAAAGGTAGAACAGGCACTCAGGGACATCTTCCGTCCCGAGTTTCTCAATAGAGTTGACGAGGTGATACAGTTTAATTCTCTTACAAAGGATAACCTCATAGAGATAGTATCGCTCATGCTTTCTGACCTTACGGCAGAGCTTTCGTCAATGGGAATAGGCTTTGAGATTACAGAGAGTGCAAAGGAGCTTCTTGCGGATAAGGGCTATACACCCAGATACGGTGCAAGACCCATAAGAAGACAGATACAGACACTTATAGAAGACCCTGTCTCATCCATGCTCTTGTCACAGGATATAAAGATGGGTTCAAAATTCGTCATAGATGTAAATGACGGAGAAATTGAGGTAAAAATACATGAGTAAAAAAATATTGGCTTTGATTTTTGTGCTTATAACAGTGCTGTCCCTCGCATCATGCAAGGATAAAGGGGGAGAATATACAATAAACGAAAGTGTGTCGCTTTCGCTTGACGGAAAAAACATTACCGAAACTGTGCAGACAAAGGGCGAAAAGACCACAATCCGCAAAAAGAATATCAAGGTAAGATTTGAGATGGAGGACGGCGGAGAGTTCATAATGGAGCTTTATCCCGAATATGCACCCGAGACAGTTCTTAACTTCTGTAACCTTGTAAATTCTTCTTTCTATGACGGACTTACATTCCATAGGGTTATCCCGGGCTTTATGGCACAGGGCGGAGACCCCGAGGGTACAGGTATGGGCGGTTCGGATACCAAAATCAAGGGCGAATTTGCATCAAACGGCTTTGAGAACAATACCCTTCCTCACGAGAGAGGTACAGTTTCCATGGCTCGCTCAATGGACAAGGACAGCGCATCAAGCCAGTTCTTTATCTGCTTTGAAGAAGCACCGCATCTTGACGGCGACTACGCGGCGTTCGGCAAGGTAGTGCAGGGTATGGAAACAGTAGATGCAATGGCAGATGCAGCAGTAGACGAAAACGACAAACCGCTTATAGATATTGTAATTAAGAAAGCAACAATAATTTCTGACGCACAATATAAAAATAATTAAAATTATTCCAAGGAGGAAAACAAAATGAACGAAAATACATTTGTAAAGGTAACAATGGAAAACGGCGGTGAATTCACATTAGAGCTTATGAGCGAGTACGCACCCCAGACTGTAGAAAACTTTGTGTCACTTGTAGAGGAGGGCTTTTATGACGGTCTTATCTTCCACAGAGTTATAGCAGGCTTTATGGCACAGGGCGGAGACCCCCAGGGCACAGGTATGGGCGGTTCGGGCGTAAATATCAGAGGCGAATTCGCATCAAACGGCTTCCCCGCAAACACATTAAAGCACAAAAGAGGAGTTATATCCATGGCTCGCTCCATGAATAAGGACAGCGCATCAAGTCAGTTCTTTATCTGCTTTGAGGATGCTCCCCACCTTGACGGCGAGTATGCCGCTTTCGGCAGAGTTACAGAGGGCATGGAGGTTGTTGATGCCTTTGCTCAGATTCCCACAGACTATATGGACAAGCCCCTTGAGCCTATAGTAATCAGCAAGATGGAAATTGCCAGGTAAAATCTTACAAATGACAAAAATAAATTTTTAAAAAATTATTACAAATTTTTAAGATTTAATATTGCATAATTTTGGATTTTATAGTAGAATATAACTATGTTTATTATTTATTTAATATAAGGAGGAATTTCAAAATGGCAGTTAAAGTTGCTATTAACGGTTTCGGCCGTATCGGTCGTTTGGCATTCAGACAGATGTTTGGTGCTGAAGGCTACGAAGTTGTTGCAATCAACGACTTGACAAGCCCCGCTATGCTTGCTCACCTTCTCAAATATGACTCAGCTCAGGGTAGATATGCTCTCGGCGACACAGTTGTTGCAGGTGAAGACTCTATCACAG